>CBFGOD010000512.1:0-3133 GCA_965650295.1 uncultured Shinella sp.
TGCTCGTACCAGCACGCGGCCTCGCCCGCCTGGGCGGCGGCCGGGACGGCCAGGGCCGTGAGCAGGGAGGCGAGCGCTTTCATGAGGTTCCGAGGGCAGACTGGATGACGAGCATAGTCCCGGCCCGGCGGCGCGGCGACAGGCACGACGACCGAGACGCGCGAAGCCGCGATCGCCAAGTCGGCCCGCGTCGAAATCGACACCCCATCGCTTTCCGGCTCCATCAATCTGACCGGCGCCCGCTTCGACGACCTGAAGCTCAAGGAATTCCACGAGACCGTCGACAAGACGAGCCCGATCATCACGCTTTTGAGCCCGGCCGAGACCGAACACGGCTATTTCTCCGAGATCGGCTATGTCGGCAGCGATGCGACGGGCACCGTTCCCGGCCCGCAGACCGTCTGGACGCAGGACGGCACCGGCAAGCTGACGCAGACGAGCCCCGTGAAGCTCACCTTCACCAATGACAAGGGCGTCGTCTTCACCCGCACCGTCTCCGTCGATGAACACTACATGTTCACGATCAATGACAGCATCGAGAACCGCACTGACGCGGCGATCGCGCTGTCGCCCTATGGCCGCGCGACGCGCTTCTTCAAGCCGAAGGACCCGTCGGTCTATGTGCTGCATGAAGGCTTCATCGGCGTGCTCGGCGATCTCGGCCTGCACGAGGTGAAGTACAAGGCAACCGAGGACGACACGACGGTCGCGCCCGGCAAGGCGACCGGCGGCTGGCTCGGCATCACCGACAAGTATTGGGCGACCGCCATCGTGCCGCCGCAGGCTACCCCCTACGAGACGCGCTTCTCCTACTTCACGGACGGCCGCCCGCGCTATCAGGCGGACTACCGCCAGGACGACATCACCATCGCGCCCGGCCAGAAGACCGACGTCAAGAACCTGTTCTTCGGCGGCGCCAAGGAAGTGCCCGTCATCGACGGCTACAAGACGTCCTATGCGATCCCGCATTTCGACCTGATGATCGACTGGGGCTGGTTCTGGTTCTTCACCAAGCCGATGTTCCAGCTGATGGACTTCTTCTTCCGCTATTTCGGCAATTTCGGCATCGCGATCCTGATCACCACCATCGTCGTGAAGGGCCTGTTCTTCCCGCTCGCCAACAAGCAGTACGCTTCCATGGCGAACATGAAGAAGATGCAGCCGAAGATGGAGGAGCTGAAGGCCAAGTTCGGCGACGACCGCATGGCGCTGCAGCAGGCCACGATGCAGCTCTACAAGGAAGAGAAGATCAACCCGCTGGCGGGCTGCTGGCCGATCCTTCTGCAGATCCCGGTGTTCTTCGCGCTCTACAAGGTGATCTACGTCACCATCGAAATGCGCCATGCCCCGTTCTTCGGCTGGATCCACGACCTGTCCGCGCCCGATCCGACGTCGCTGTTCAACCTCTTCGGCCTTCTGCCCTATGACGTGCCGCACTTCCTGATGATCGGTGTCTGGCCGCTCATCATGGGTGTCACCATGTTCCTGCAGATGCGCATGAACCCGACGCCGCCGGATCCGACCCAGGCGATGATCTTCACCTGGATGCCGCTGATCTTCACCTTCATGCTGGCGACCTTCCCGGCCGGCCTCGTGATCTACTGGGCCTGGAACAACACGCTCTCGATCATCCAGCAGGGCATCATCATGAAGCGCCACGGCGTGAAGATCGAGCTCTTCGACAATCTCAAGGGATTGTTCGGCAAGAAAGCCAAACCATCGTCCTGACGCTTTCAGGAAACGACACGAACCCCGGCCCAGTGCCGGGGTTTTGTTTTGTAGCGTGGACTTCTCCCTCGATCTGTCCGCCAAACCCGCTTGCGACATCGTCCCGTCGCTGGCATGAGAGCAGCGCGGGCGCATCCCTGTCATGCTCGCGACGATCCCTTTCTGCGAGCGCGCGCCATGTCTTCCGCCTCCACCCTTCCGGTCACCCCCACCCTCCCGGAAAGCCGCGGACAGGGTTTTGGCGCAGCCCTGGTGCTTGGGGCAGCCGTCGCCTGGAGCTTCGGCGGCACGCTGGCGCGCTTCCTGCATATCGAGGATGGCTGGACGGTCGTGTTCTGGCGTTCGCTTTTCGCCGCCCTGTTCCTGCTCGGCTTCATGCTGGTGCGCGACGGGCCGCGCGGCACCGTGCAGCTCTTCAAGGGCATGGGACTTGCCGGCATTGCCGTCGGCATCTGTTTTGCCACCGCCTCCACCTCCTTCATCCTGGCGCTCGCCTATACGACCGTCGCCAATGTCATGCTGATCCAGGCCGGCGTGCCGCTGATCGCCGCCCTGATGGCGTGGATGCTGTTTCGCGAAAAGGTCGCCACGCATACCTGGATCGCCATTGCCGCCGTGATCGGCGGCGTCGCCATCATGATGTCGGAATCGCTCGGCGGCGGCTCATCGATGATCGGCGATGCGCTCGCCCTTCTCATCGCCTTCGCCTTTGCCACCGCAACGATCATCACCCGCCGCTTCGCCCATGTGCGCATGACGCCCGCCGTCTTCCTCGGCACCGTCATCGCCGGCACGACGGCGGCAAGCCAGGCTTCCGGCTTTGCCATCACGGCCAGCGAACTCGGCATCCTCATCGTCTTCGGCGCGCTGAACTTCGGCCTCGGCCTCGCCCTCTTCGTCACCGGTGCCCGGCTCATCCCCTCGGCGCTCGCCGCCCTGCTCGGCACCGCCGAGACGGTGCTGGGGCCGCTCTGGGTGGCGCTCATCCATGGCGAAATCCCGAGCACCTATACGGTCATCGGCGGCGCCATCGTGTTGACGGCGCTCATCTGCTATCTCGGCGTCGAACTCTGGCGGCAGCGCCGCGCTTGACTTTCGCGGCCAAAACCCGGAAGCCGGGGGCCTGACAACAAAGGCCGAAACCATGACCGAGACGACCTCACCGGGCGACAAGCCGCTGTTCGGCAGGCCGTGGATCTTCATCCGCGGCGTGCCGGCCATGAAATTCCTGCCGCCTGAAGGGCCGCCGGAGATCGCCTTTGCCGGCCGCTCGAATGTCGGCAAGTCGTCGCTGATCAATGCGCTGGTCGGCCAGAACGGCCTCGCCCGCACCTCGAACACGCCGGGACGCACCCAGGAACTCAACTATTTCGTGCCCGACGGTTTCTCCGGCGCGGTCAACGAC
>CBFGOD010000513.1:0-3118 GCA_965650295.1 uncultured Shinella sp.
TCGCTCGACGCCGCCTACGACGACGTCAACGTCGCGCGCCTCGCCTATTTCTCCGACCTCGTGTCGAGCTACATCAACGCACGCTACTATCAGGAAGCGCTTGCGCTCTCGCGCAAGAACCTCCAGTCGCGCCGTGAAAGCCTGAAGCTGACCAACGAGATCAAGGAAGCGGGCGCCGCCTCCAGCCTCGACGTGCTGCAGACCGAAGGCCTCGTCAACCAGACGCTCGCCGATCTGCCGGCGCTCGAAACCGGCTTCCACCAGGCGGCAAACCATATCGCGACCCTGCTCGGCGTTCCGGCCAGCACGATCACTTCCAGCCTGATTAAGGGCTCCTCGCAGCCCATGCCGCGTTACGCGACGCACACCGGCATCCCGGCCGACCTCATCCGCAACCGTCCTGATATCCGCGCGGCCGAACGCCGCCTGCAAGCGGCAACGGCAGCGATCGGCGTGGCGGAAGCCGATCTCTATCCGAGCATCGAGCTCGGCGGTTCGATCGGCGCAGCGCGCAACTTCCGGCCGACGGCCAATATCACGAGCTGGTCCTTCGGTCCGTCGCTCTCGCTGCCGATCTTCAATGGCGGCGCCCTCAAGGCGCAGGTCAAGATCGCCCGCTCGGAAGCCGAGCAGCAGTACCTGACATGGAAGTCCACGGTGCTGAACGCCGTCGAGGAAGTGGAAAACGCCCAGACCGCGCTCATCCGCGACGGCCAGACGGTCGCCGCCCTGCGCAAGGTCGTGAACTCCTACGAGCAGACGCTGAGCCTTGCCCGCGAAAGCTATCGCGGCGGCGCCAGCACCATTCTCGACGTGCTCGACGCCGAGCGCAACGTCGCAACGGCCCGCCTGTCGCTCGCTTCGGCGATCCGCCAGCTTGCCCGCGATTACGTCTCGCTGAATGTCGCCATCGGCGGCGGCTCGGCGATCGGCACCCCGGCGATCGTCGCCACCAAGTAAGTCAGGCCGAAAAGAACCCTTCGAGCGCTGCGGCCGTCCGGCCGTAGTGCTCGCGAAGGGCCTCTGCGGCTCCCTCCCCATCGCGCGCCAGCGCGAGATCCATCAGCCGGCGGTGTTCGCCGGCGACATCCCGCGCCCCGCCACTCAGGCTCACCGACAGGCGCCGATAGCGGTCTGCCCGCGAAAACAGCTTCTCACAGATTTCCAAGAGGATCGGCGAGCCACAGGCCGAGACCAGCACCGCATGGAAGGCCGCATGCCGCGCCTCCCAGTCTTCGCGCATGGCCGAGGGAAGATCGTCCCGTACCTGCGGAATACGCACCATCAGGTGGTGCGCGGCAACCAGCCTTGCCTCCCAGTCCGCATCGCCATTCAGCACCGATAACCTGAGCGCCTCGCCTTCGCAGAGCTGGCGCGCCGCCGTGATGTCACGCAGCTCCGCCAGCGAGAGCGGCGCGACGGTGTAGCCGCGGTGATCGTCGAGCACCGTGAAGCCCTCCGCCGTCAGCCGCGCCAGCGCCTCGCGCACCGGTGTGACGCTCATGTCGCACAGCGCCTGAAGATCGGCGAAGCGCAACCGGTCGCCCGGCTTGAAATCCCCTGCACCAATCGCCTTTCGGATGGCCTCGTAGGCGTCCGCTGCCAGCGTCCGGCTGTTCGTGCGCTTCTGCTCCATATCGCCTCATTTTATAAAATTGAGTAGATTTTCGAAAATTGTTGACTCCATGTAAAACCGGATAGAAGGTGCGTGCAACCGAAATCGGCGTCAGCCGGCAATGAGTGGAGACGAACATGAAACTGGTGCGCTTTGGCGCGGCGGGCGCGGAAAAGCCCGGATTGATCGATGCGGATGGCAAGATTCGCGACCTCTCGGGCGTCGTCGCGGATATTTCCGGCGATGTGCTGAGCCGCGCCGGCCGCGAGCGGCTCAGCGCCCTCGATCCGGCAAGCCTGCCGCTTGCCCCGGAAGACAGCCGCTACGGTGCTTGCGTCGGCCGCGTCGGCAATTTCATCGCCGTCGGTCTCAACTATGCCGACCACGCCGCCGAAAGCGGCATGCCGGTGCCGGCCGAGCCCGTGCTCTTCAACAAGGCCCCCTCCTGCATCGGCGGTCCGGACGATACGATCCTCATTCCGCGCGGCTCGGAAAAGACCGACTGGGAAGTCGAGCTTGCGGTCGTCATCGGCGAGCGCGCCTCATATGTCTCGGAGGCCGATGCGCTGAACTACGTGGCGGGCTACTGCGTCTGCAACGACATTTCCGAGCGCGCCTACCAGATCGAGCGTGGCGGCCAGTGGACAAAGGGCAAGGGTTGCCCGACCTTCGGCCCGATCGGCCCCTGGCTGGTGACGGAAGACGAGGTGGACACATCCGACCTTGCCATGACGCTGAGCGTCAACGACGAGCTGGTTCAGAACGGTTCGTCGAGCACCATGGTCTTCAAGGTGCCCTTCCTCGTTCACTACATCTCGCAGTTCATGGTGCTTGAGCCTGGCGACGTCATCACGACAGGCACGCCGCCCGGCGTCGGCATGGGCATGAAGCCGCCCCGTTACCTGAAGCCCGGCGACCGGATGGAAGTCTCCATCGCCGGCCTGGGTACGCAGCGCCAGGTCGTGGCCGCCGGCTGAGCGGCAACCTCAAAAAGCGAGAGGGGCCTTGAGGCCCCTCTTTCGTCTTGGCGATCATTGGCCGACGATCAGTGGAAAGTCGAGGGCGACGCCTGGTCATCGAGGATGCGGAAAGCTTCATCCAGTGCTGCCACCAGAATGTCCGTCAGTTCGTCCGCATCGTTTTCGAGGAGGAAAAGCGCGACCGTAGCATTGTCAGGATCGCTGTAGCGCTCGAGGTCGTTCGACATGTCATTGTCCTTTTTCAGCCGGCACCATCCCGGTTGACGCAAACCATAGCGACGCAGGCTTGCGCATGGCTTGTGCCGGAAAGAGACATCATTCGCAAGAAAGAATGTCAGCCGCACCAGGATTGATGCCGCCCCGTCCAGGACCGGGCAAAGCCTTCCTGAACAAGCCGCTGGCCGATCGACTGGCTCCCGCGCATCACGAGATGCCGTCCCTCGCCCTTGGCCGCAACGAGCGAGACATCGCCTTCGCTCAGGATTTCCCGCAGGCGCAGCTTCGCATCGCCACCGCGCGAGCG
>CBFGOD010000514.1:0-3099 GCA_965650295.1 uncultured Shinella sp.
GTATTGCCGGCGGAAACCGCGACATCGGCCTGTTCCTTGGCGACCGCATCGACCGCCTGCCACATGGAGGATTTACCGCGGCCGCGGCGCAAGGCCTGGCTTGGCTTCTCGTCCATGGCGACGGCGACGTCGCAGTGATGGAAGGTGCTTGCGGCTTTCAGCTTCGGATGCTGCGCCAGGAGCGGTTCGCATTCGGCGGCATTGCCGAAAAGGACGAAGCGGATTTCGGGATGGCGCTCAAGGGCCTTGGCTGCGCCAGGGATAGCGACCTTCGGACCGAAATCGCCTCCCATGACGTCGATGGAAATTCTGACCACGCGTGTCTTGCCTTAGTTCTCGTTTTCCAGCGGCGGAGAAATTACCGCAGCGGAATTGCGCCAAAATACCGCTTTTCGCGGGGGTGACAACTGAATTATCAGGCGCTCATGGAGCCGTTCAGTCTTTTTTCCAGTCCTTAAGAACGGCAAAAGGCGACGGTTTTTTGTCGGTCTTGTCGGTGCTTTCGATATGGCCGGAAAAGGCGGTATCGGCCTTGCGCGGATAGGGCTCGATGGCGAGTGCGGCATATTCGGCAGCAACCACACCGGCGTCGATCGTATCGCCGGTGAAGATTTCCGGCGCGTCCGGCCCGTTGGGATCGAGCAGCATCTCACCGGTCTCGGTGGCAATCGGCATACGCGCAAGCTTGGAACCCTCAGGCACGAAGACGGCTTCGACCGGCTCGTCGATATGGGCTTCGACGGGATCGAGCGTGACCACGCAGGCCTGCACGATATCCGCCGTGACACGGCCCTTGAGCCGCACGCCATCCCGCTTCCAGCGCTGCACCGTGAAGGTCGCGGCAAGCGCCTTCACCTCGAGCACGGACCAGAGTTCGGCCAGGCCGGCCCGCTCCTTGTCATTGGCGCTCAGCGTCACCTCGACAGGGTTTGCCGAGATGTGCCCGACCTTGACCGGGTAGGAGAACGGCGCTTCGTCGTCTTTTTTCATTGCTTCGCCTTCCGGCCGCCCTCAGGCGGCATATTCGTCGCGGCCGGGCTCGAGGACCGCGAGCGCGCCCGTCTTGATGTCGTCGTCGCTGACCTTTGCCATCGCCGCTTCGGCCGCGAAGAGATAGTCCGCAAGCCCCGCCATGGCAGGCGCACCCTCGCCTGCCTCGGGATGGATATTGCGCCGGAGCGCTGCCGCAAGCCCTTCGCGGTCGCCGCCATTAAGCGCGGCCGCATAGGATTCCAGCCGGCCATAGAACATGCCGGCAAATTTCTTCATGCGCTTTGGCACGCCAACATCGCCGACGCCGAGCTCGCGAATCGAGTGATCGACGTCCTCGAAGAAGGCGTCGACGATCTCCTGGGCGATTTCCTGCCCCGATGTGCCGCCCGTGCGGGTCCTGCGGAAATACAGGATCAGCATCGCCGAAAGCATCTCGAAGCGGCCCATCACGGTGTCGGGAACCTCAAGTGCTTCATAGAGATAGGGATGGCGCGCGGCCGTTGTAAGCGTCGCATATTGCTTTTCGACGATGCGCCGGTTGCCGTTTTTTTTGCCGAACAGGCCGAAAATCATCATAAAGCCTAGTTTTGCCCGATTCAAACCATGGAGCCATTGCAAGTCATGTTGCATGAGGCTTGAAGCTGGTTTACCGAAGCAGGCATGAATTGCAATGGCTGCGCGGCCATCATAGTCCCTGGGATGTTGTGAAGAGAGATTCTGTGAAGATGAAGCTGTTGCGTAATGCCGCCATTGCCGCCACCCTCTCCGCGTCCATCCTTGCGGGCTGCCAGGGCACCGGCGAAGTCCTGAACCAGGGCTATATCGTGGATGAGCAGACGCTGGCGCTGGCACCGGTCGGCTCCTCGCGCGAGCAGGTTCTCCTGTCGCTCGGCTCGCCGTCCTCGACGGCCACCTTCGACAACGAAGTCTTCTACTACGTTTCGCAGAAGCGCACCCGCCCGGTCGCCTTCATGAAGCCGAAGCTCGTCGAGCAGAGCATCCTCGCCGTCTACTTCAACAAGGACGGCAATGTGGAGCGTCTGGCCCACTATACGCTGCAGGACGGCAAGGTCTTCGACATGATCGCCCGCGTCACGCCGACGGGCGGTGCGGAACTCACCTTCCTCGGCCAACTCTTGAAGGGCGGCGCAAACCCGGCCAGCCTGGTGCAGAACGCGCTCGGCGCACAGAAATAAGCTCGGCTTTTCTGTCGATGGAATCAAAAAACCGCGGGGATCGCTCCCCGCGGTTTCTTTTTGAGCAACGTGCCGGTCAGGCGAGAACGGCGAGCAGCAGCAAGGCCACGATATTGGTGATCTTGATGGCCGGGTTGACGGCGGGGCCGGCGGTGTCCTTGTAGGGGTCGCCGACGGTGTCGCCGGTGACGGAGGCTTTGTGGGCGTCGGAGCCTTTGAAGTGCTTGACGCCGTGGCTGTCGGTGAAGCCGTCTTCAAAACTCTTCTTGGCGTTGTCCCAGGCGCCGCCGCCGGCGGTCATCGAGATGGCGACGAAGAGGCCGGTGACGATGACGCCCATCAGCATGGCGCCGAGCGCGGCAAAGCCCTGGTCGCGGCCGGCGATCCAGAAGATGACGAGGAAGACGACGATCGGCGACAGCACCGGCAGCAGCGAGGGAACGATCATTTCCTTGATCGCGGCCTTGGTGAGCATGTCGACGGCCTTGCCGTAGTCAGGCTTGTCGGTGCCGGCCATGATGCCCGGCTTTTCCTTGAACTGGCGGCGGACTTCCACCACCACCGATTGCGCGGCGCGACCGACGGCGGTCATCGCCATGCCGCCGAAGAGGAACGGCAGCAGGCCGCCGAACAGCAGGCCGACGACGACATAGGGGTTGGCGAGCGAGAAGTTCACCGCCTGCATGCCGTAGAAGAACGAACCTTCGACGGCGTTGGCGACGAAGTACTGCAGATCCTGCGTATAGGCGGCGAACAGCACCAGGGCGCCGAGGCCGGCCGAACCGATGGCGTAGCCCTTGGTGACGGCCTTAGTGGTGTTGCCGACGGCGTCGAGCGCGTCGGTGTTGTGACGCACTTCCTTGTCGAGGCCGGCCATTTCGGCAATGCCGCCGGCATTGTCGGTGACCGG
>CBFGOD010000515.1:0-3091 GCA_965650295.1 uncultured Shinella sp.
ACCGCGACCGTTACGGCTTCGGCCGGCCCCATCGCCTTTATCGCCTTGTCTGCCCCGCAAATCGCGCGCCGGCTGACACGATCACCCGGTCTGGCGCTGATGCCCGCCACTCTCACCGGAAGCCTGCTTTTGCTCTGCGCGGACTGGACCGCCCAGCATGCCTTCACCATGCAACTGCCCGTCGGCCTCATGACCGTCAGCATCGGCGGCGTCTATTTCCTCTGGCTCATCGTAAGGGAGGGCCGCAAATGACCCGCGACGACACCAACAATCAGCCCGGAACGCCCACCGACCGCCTCCATGCCTGCGATCTCACCTTGCGCTATGACGCGCGCACAATCTCGCACAATCTCTCGGCCACCATTCCGGATGGGTCCTTCACCGTCATCATCGGACCGAATGCCTGTGGCAAGTCCACCTTGCTGAAGGCCCTCTCGCGGCTCCTCAAACCATCGGCGGGCGTGGTCATTCTCGACGGCAAGGCCATCAGCCAGCGACCGGCAAAGGATGTCGCCCGAAGGCTTGGCCTGCTTCCCCAAAGCGCGATTGCGCCCGATGGCATCACCGTTGCCGATCTCATCGCCCGCGGGCGTTATCCTCACCAATCGTTCCTCAAGCAATGGTCGAAAGCAGACGATGCGGCGGTCATGGCAGCGATGCAGGTGACGGGAACGGCGGATCTTTCCACTCGTCTCGTCTGCGAACTCTCCGGTGGTCAGCGCCAGCGTGTGTGGATCGCGATGGTGCTGGCCCAGGAAACACCGATCCTGCTGCTCGACGAGCCGACGACCTTTCTCGACATTGCCCATCAGATCGAGATGCTCGACCTTCTCGCCGATCTCAACGCCGAGGGCCGCACCATCGTTGCCGTCCTGCACGATATCAACCAGGCCTGCCGGTACGCCACGCATCTGATCGCGATGAAGGACGGCAACATCGTCACCCAGGGAAAACCCGGCGCGATCGTCACAGAGGCGATGGTCCGCGACGTCTTTGGCCTGGCGACCCTCATCATTGAAGACCCGATCTCCGGCACGCCGATGATCGTTCCGGCAAAGCGCGCCTGACGACAGTTCAGGCTGCGGCGATCAGGACCATGTCGCCTTCATCGTCGAGCCTTGAACATCGAAAGGCCTGTTGCACGATCGAATATATGCAGGTCTTCGCCGCTGACCGAGAAGGTGATCGATGCGCCTCGCGCAGGTCGGCTGGCCGCCGGGACGAGTGCTCCAATCTCCTTGTCGCCCAAGCGGAAGGAGACCAGAGCGCTGTCCCCGTGAAATTCGATGAGATCGGCGACACCGCGAAGCGTATTTTCCCGATCCTCCAGGCCGACAACCACGGACAACGAGGAAGGCCGCACGCCGAGCGTCAAGGCCTGCCCTTCCCGGATATCGAACCGCTCGCGGCTGACTTTGAAACATTGGCCATGCCCCTCGAGCAACCACGCCTGACCATCGGCTCGAGCCGTTACGTCGAGGAAATTCATGTTCGGCGTGCCGATGAAGCCGGCGACGAAAAGCGTACGCGGCCGCTCGTAGATTTCCTCAGGCGTACCGACCTGCTCGATGGCACCGCCCTTCATCAGCACGATGCGGTCGGCCAGCGTCATGGCCTCGAGCTGGTCGTGCGTCACATAGATGGTCGTCGTCTTGAGGCTCTGATGCAGGCGGGCAATCTCGACGCGCATGTGGTTGCGCAGCTTGGCATCGAGGTTGGAAAGCGGCTCGTCGAACAGGAAGACACGGGGTGTCTTGATCATCGCGCGGGCAATGGCCACGCGTTGCTGCTGTCCGCCCGATAGTTCGGTCGGCTTGCGGGAAAGATAGGGTTCCAGCCCGAGCGTGCCGGCGACCGCCTTGATGCGGCTGTCGATCTCGGCCTTCTCGACCTTCATGCGCTTCAGGCCGAATGCGATATTGTCGTAGATCGTCATGTGCGGGTAGAGCGCGTAGTTCTGGAAGACCATCGCGACGCCGCGATCGCGCGGTTCCAGATCGTTGACGGTACGCCCTGCAATCGAAACCGCGCCGCCCGAGATCTCCTCCAGACCCGCGATCATGCGCAGAAGCGTGGACTTTCCGCAGCCGGAAGGGCCGAGGAAGACCACGAATTCGTGGTCGTCTATTTCGAGGTTGAAGTCCTTGATGACATTGACGGCACCATAGGCCTTATCGACATGGGAGCAGACGATGTTGGCCATGTTAGCGATCTCCCTGCACGAGAATCTGAAGCTTCACGTCGGTCGGCCGCGCTTCCACCGCGCGCTCGAAGGCGGCAATGCTGTCCTTGAAGGCATAGGTGCCGGTGATCAGCGGCTTCAGATCGACCTTGCCGGAGGCGATGAGTTCGAGCGCGCGGTCAAACACATTGGCGTAGCGGAAGACCGTTTCGATGCGCACCTCCTTGGAGATGGCTCCGGGAACGTCGAAACGTACCGTATCGACTGGCAGACCAACGAGAACGACGGCGCCGCCCGGCCGCACGAGATCGAACAGACCGTCAAAAGCCTTCGCGCTGCCGCTGGCTTCGAACACCACGTCCGCGCCCCAGTCGTTCGTTGCCTTCGCAACGGCCGCGGTGAAGGTGGTCTCCTTGAGATTGATGGCTTCGATCCCGGGATAGGTGGCGGCAACCGCCAGTTTCTCCGCGGAAAAATCCGAAATAAGCACCCGGCTGCAGCCGCCGGCAAGTGCCGCGAGCGCCACCATGATGCCGATCGGCCCGGCACCGATGACGGCCGCGACATCGCCGGGCACGATACCCGCACGCGTGGCGGCCTGCATGCCGATGGCGAAGGGCTCGACCATCGCGCCCTCGGCAAAAGAGACATTGTCAGGCAGGCGATAAGTGAAGGCGGCGGGATGCACCGCATAGGGAGCGAGAATTCCGTGCACCGGGGGCGTCGCCCAGAAGCGAACGGCGGGATCCACGTTGTAAAGGCCGAGTTTCGAGGCGCGCGAGGAGAGATCGGGAATGCCGGGCTCCATGCACACGCGATCACCGACGCAGAGCGAATGAACATTTTCGCCGATTTCGACGACCGTGCCCGCCGCCTCGTGACCGAGCACCATCGGCGCGCGCAGCACAT
>CBFGOD010000516.1:0-3081 GCA_965650295.1 uncultured Shinella sp.
TGCTGCGCGGCTTCGTGCGCCGTTTCATGGAAATCCTGCGCGCCTTCCCGGAAGTCGTGCTCGCCGGTTTCTTCCTCGCCATCCTGTCGCTCGGCCCGCTGCCAGCCGTCATCGCCGTGTCGATCCACACGGTCGGCGCGCTCGGCAAACTGTTCTTCGAAGTCGTCGAGAATGCCGACATGAAGGCGGAGGAGGGGCTTCGCGCCGTGGGCGCGAGCTGGATCGAGCGCGTCTGGTTCGGCATCGTGCCGCAGGTCCTGCCGAATTTCATGAGCTATTTCCTGCTGCGCCTCGAGATCAATGTGCGCGCCTCGACGATCATCGGCGCCGTCGGCGGTGGTGGCATCGGCGAGTTGCTGCGGCTTTCGATCGGCCAGAACCATCAGGCCAAGACGCTTGCCATCGTGCTGCTGCTGCTCATCACCATCATCGCCGTCGACCAGTTTTCCGCGTGGCTGCGCCGCAAGCTCGTCGGCGACCAGGCCTTCCGGCTGGCCCAATAGGAGTGCGCCATGACGACCCTCAATCCCGCACAGATGGATGAGATCGCGGCACGCCACCCGACCGTCTTCCACCGTTCTTTCTGGCAGCGCTTCCGCGTCGCCATCATCGCCGCCGGCTTCGTGCTCTATGCGCTCTATTGCTGGTGGTTCTTCGCCATCGGCCATGTGCTGGGAACCGCGAACTGGAACATCGCCGGCACCTATCTCGCCGATTGGGTCTCCTACGAGGTGCGCCCGGAAGTGACGATCGCACCCGATGGCGCGATGAAGCTCACCTATCCGCGCTTCTCGCCGCTCGGGCCGAATGCCGAGCCCGATTGGGTCGAGATCGAGCGCGGCACGATGAGCCGCACCACGCCGGCCGCCGGCACATCGGCTACCACGGCCAAGAAGCCCGCCTCCATGGGCTTCATGGGCGAGGGCGCCGTTCTCGGCGGCTCGGCTGCGGCCGCAGAAGGCATGGCGACGGCGACGACCCGCGAGGAGGAGGTGGTCAAGCGCGCGAAGATCACGCTCAATTCCTCGACGAGCGTCGAGGTCGTGCCGGATCGCGTAACCGTTCAGCATGCCGGCGAAACGCTGGTCGTCGATATGGACAAGGGCGCCATGACGGTCGAGGGCGCGCTGCCGGCCTGGGCAACACAGAAGCGGCCGGGTGAGAAGATCACGCTCGCCTTCGGCTTCGCCGGCTGGGGCGAGATCGAGGCGGACGATATCTCGATCCGCAGACGTTTCCTCGGCTGGGCCAATTTCCTGTTCGACACGAACTCGCCGTTCCACGGAAAATCGACGTCGGAGATCTATTCGTTGATCGCCTCGGGCGACCGCATCGACCCGAAAAAGTCGAACCTGTCGCTTGCCTGGGACAACATCCTCTACAATGCGGAATGGCAGCATCTCGACGTCTGGACCAAGCTGCTCCAGACCATCGTCATGGCCTTCGTCGGCACGCTCTTTGCCATGCTGCTGGCCTTTCCGCTCGCCTTCATGGCGGCGCGCAACATCACGCGCAGCTGGCTGTCTAACCAGCTGACGAAGCGGCTCTTCGATTTCCTACGCTCGGTGGACATGCTGATCTGGGCGCTGTTCTTCACCCGCGCCTTCGGTCCCGGACCACTCGCCGGCATGTCTGCGATCTTCTTCACGGATACCGGTACGCTCGGTAAACTCTATTCCGAGGCGCTGGAGAATATCGACGACAAGCAGCGCGAGGGCGTGAAGTCCGTCGGTGCAGCACCCGTCGCCGTGCAGCGCTACGGCGTGCTGCCGCAGGTCATGCCGCTCTTTGCCTCCCAGGCGCTTTACTTCTGGGAATCGAACACCCGTTCTGCGACGATCATCGGCGCGGTGGGGGCCGGCGGTATTGGCCTGAAGCTCTGGGAAGCGATGCGCACCAATTCGGACTGGGAGAATGTTGCCTATATGGTGCTGCTGATCCTCATCGTCGTCTTCATCTTCGACGGTATTTCCAACGCGCTGCGCTCGCGCCTGATGGGCAAGCCGTCGCATTGATATCGTCCTGGCGGCATGATGCTGCCACACGAATCCTTTCAAGCTCCGGCGTCGCCTCTCAAGGCGGCGTCAAATGACTTTCGGTAGGAATGAGCCCTTGCGTTACGCCCTGTATTTCACCCCGCCCGCCAGTGATCCGTTGACCCTTGCCGCCCAGCGCTGGCTCGGCCGCAACGCCTTTACCGGCGCGCGCCTGGAACAGCCGGCCGTGAACGGTTTTGATGCCGAGGCGCTTTCAGGCCTGACCGCCGATCCGCGCCGCTACGGTTTTCACGCCACGTTGAAAGCGCCGTTTTCGCTGGCCGAAGGCCGCAGCGAAGCCGAGCTGATCGCCGAGATCGGCCGCTTCGTGTCGGAGGTCGAACCCTTCGACATTCCGGAAGCCGTCGTCGGCCGTCTGGGTTCGTTCTTCGCCGTAGTTCCGGGCGATCACTGCGATCCCCTCCAGGCCTTTGCCGGCGAGGTCGTGCGCCGCTTCGAGCGTTTTCGCGCGCCGCTCAGTTCCGCCGATATCGCGCGCCGCAAGCCGGATGAACTGACCGCGGACGAGCGCCAGAACCTCGTGCAATGGGGCTATCCCTATGTGTTCGACGAGTTCCGCTTTCACATGACGCTGACGGGGCGTGTTCCGGCCGAACGCCGCGATGCCGTCGAAAGTCTGCTTCTCGATCAATTCGCCGAATTCCATGGTCGACCGCTGCCGATCCACGGCCTCGCGCTCTTCCGGGAACCCTCGCGCAGCGCCGATTTCACCGTCCATTCGCTCTTCCCGCTGGGTGGGGCCGCCAACAGAAAGACCGCCTGACATGACCCGCGAAACCGTTCTTTCCAATGCCCGTATCGTGCTGGAGGACCAGATCCTCGACGGCACGCTGGTGCTGCGCGATGGCCTCATCGCCGAGATTTCCGAAGGTCCCTCCGCCACGGGCGAGGATATGGAGGGCGACTTCCTGATCCCCGGCCTCGTGGAACTGCATACCGACCATCTCGAAGCCCACTATTCGCCGCGCCCCGGCGTGCGCTGGGGCAAGACGGCGGCGATCCAGTCGCATGACGCGCAGGTCGT
>CBFGOD010000517.1:0-3061 GCA_965650295.1 uncultured Shinella sp.
CGGGGTAGAAATTGCTCTCTTCGCCCTCGTATTCGTCATAGATGCGGTTGGAGATCACCTTGCGCAGCGTGAAGAGGCGGCGCTCGAACTCGCCATTGGTCGCGGCATCGCGGCCCGCACCGACGAAGACCTGAATGTGACGCGGCTCGGTGGCGGCGATCTCGGGCGCCTTGGACAGCGAGGAGTTGTCGACCGGCACATCGCGGAAACCGATGAGGACCTGTCCCTCTTCGGCGACGACATCTCCGATGACCTTCTTGAAATAGTCGATGAGCTTCTCGTCCTGCGGCATGAAGATGTGGCCGACGGCATATTCGCCCGCCTTCGGCAGGGTGATGCCCTGCTTTGCCATCTCCTCGCGGAAGAAGCGGTCCGGAATCTGCACAAGGATGCCTGCACCGTCACCCATCAGCGGATCTGCGCCGACGGCGCCGCGATGCGTCAGGTTTTCGAGCATGAAAAGCCCGTCCTTGACGATCTGGTGCGACTTCTTGCCTTTCAGATGCGCCACGAAACCGACGCCGCAGGCATCGTGTTCATTGCGCGGATCATAGAGTCCCTGTTTCTTCGGCAGGCCCGGAGCGGAAGCGCGCGTTTTGGCGCCCGTCGCAGTCGTCTGCGCCCGGGTCTGCCGCAAATCATATGCTTGGGTCTTCTCCATCATCGTCGTCCCTCCTGTGCGGCCCGCATCCTGCGGACATTCGTTTTCGCCCGTGTGACTGCCGCCTGCCTTTCGGCAAGCCCGATCACCGAGCGCATTCTTCCTGAGCCTGATCAAACCAAACGGACGGCCGACCAGATAAGGATCATCGGACCATCCCGACCTTGAACGTTGCAGAGCGCGCTCCCGTCCAGGTCACTTCCAGCGCATCCGCATCGCTGCGGCAGGCGCCGTTTCGGTCTTTTGACCGAAATAGGACAGGAGCCCTGTCCTATTTCATGAGCTCTATGCCAGAAACCTCCCGCCACCACAAGACCATCATGCCAAATAAACACCACCTGATGAAGAAAAATTGCCCACTTTTTCGCAGGCTTGAAATTTAATTACGTTTTCTAATCTAAAGTTTTCCAGAAATTTCAATATTTGGCAAAGTGCACTTTTGGCCCCGTGGCGCCGATTGATCACCTGTATTTCTGCATTATGGTCGTCGAAAACCGTCAATTCGCATGGGAAATCACATGTTTTTCGCTTCCGACAACTGGGCAGGCGCCCATCCCGACATCGCAAAAAGCCTCGTCGAAGCCGCCGGCGGCTTCGCCTCCGCCTATGGCACCAGCGATCTCGACAAGCGTGTGGAAAAAGCCTTTTGCGAGATTTTCGAGCGCGATGTCGCCGTCTTCTTCGTCGGAACGGGCACGGCGGCCAATTCGCTGGCGCTGGCAAGCTTCAACCGGCCGGGCGGGCAGGTCTTCTGCCACCGTGAGGCCCATGTGAATGTCGACGAATGCAATGCGCCGGAATTTTTCGCGACCGGCAGCAAACTTGTGCCGATCGACGGCGCCGCCGGCAAGATCGCGCCAGAGGCCCTTGCCGCCGCCATAGGCCGCTTCCCGCCGAACTTCGTGCATGGCGGCCAGCTGATGGCCGTCACGATCACCCAGGCCACCGAAGCCGGCACCGCCTATACGCTGGATGAAATTTCGGCGATTTCCGATGTCGTGAAGAAGACCGGCCTGCCGCTCCATATGGATGGCGCACGCTTCGCCAACGCGCTTGTCCATCTCGGCGCGACGCCGGCGGACATGACCTGGAAGCGCGGCGTCGACATCCTCTCCTTCGGCGGCACCAAGAACGGCTGCTGGTGTGCCGAGGCGCTTGTTCTCTTCGACACGTCGAAGGCGCAGCAGATGCATTTCCTTCGCAAGCGCTCCGCCCAGCTCTTCTCGAAGTCCCGCTTCATCGCAGCGCAGTTCGACGCCTATTTCCGCGACGGCCTGTGGCGCGACCTTGCCCGCCATTCCAACGGCATGGCCGCCCGCCTGGCCGAAGGCTTTACCGCCTCCGACAAGGCCCGCCTCGCCTGGCCGACCGGCTCGAACGAACTCTTCGTCATCATCCGCAACGACGCCATGAAGGCTTTGCAGGACAAGGGCGCCGTCTTCTACGACTGGCCGGCCGGGCCGGATGTGAAGGCAACGATGCGCGACGACGAAACGCTGATCCGCCTCGTCACCAGCTTCGCGACGACGAAGGACGACGTCGACTCTTTCCTCTCGGCGCTTTGACACGAAAAAAGGCGGTGCCCTGCGGCACCGCCCTCTTCATTCCCAACCGAGAGGCCGGAGCTTAGTTGCTCTGGGCTTCGATCTGCTTGGCTTCGCGGCTGACGGCGGCGATCTCGATACGGCGCGGCTTGGCGGCTTCCGGAATGTCGCGCAGGAGATCGATGTGGAGAAGGCCGTTCTTCAGCGAGGCGGCGCGGACTTCCACATGATCGGCGAGCTGGAAGCGGCGCTCGAAGGCGCGCTTGGCAATGCCGCGGTAGAGATACTGGCTGTCTTCAGCCGTTTCGTCCTTCTTCTCGCCCTTGACGGTCAGCGCATGTTCGCGCGCTTCGATCGACAGTTCGCTCTCGTCGAAACCAGCCACCGCCATGGTGATGCGATAGGTGTTTTCGCCGGTGCGTTCGATGTTGTAGGGCGGATAGCTCTGGGCCTGATCAGGCTGGCCGAGGCTGTCGAGCATGGTGAAGAGACGGTCGAAACCCACGGTGGAACGGTAGAGGGGGGAGAAATCGACGTGACGCATGGTGTCCTCCTTCAGAGCAACGGTTGCGATCTTCCAAAAAGCCGGCCCTGATTTCGAAAGGGAACGGCCCGGTTCATCCGGCCTCCGTCCCTTGAAGTGGCGACGGAAACCTCGACGGACCCTTTCGGCGCCCGTGACGATGAGATGGGAACGCTTTTTCGGGCGTTCAAGAGGCACGATGCAAATTGCCTTGGATCTGGTGCGACGCGCGAATCCCGGCATAGTGCCTGTGCGCTGGAGAACCATGACATGACTGTTTTGCAGACGAGCCGGCTGACACTCACTCCCTGCACCCCGGAGGATTGCGCCGAT
>CBFGOD010000518.1:0-3051 GCA_965650295.1 uncultured Shinella sp.
CACGGCCGTAGCCACCGGTCGCCAGAACCACCATCTTGGCGGCGAAGCGATGGATCGTGCCGTCATCGAGGTTCCAGGCGACGACGCCGGTGCAGCGGCCATCGGCCGACATGATCAGGTCGAGCGCGAAATACTCGATGAAGAATTCGGCATTGTTGCGCAGCGACTGGCCATAGAGCGTGTGCAGGATAGCGTGGCCGGTACGGTCGGCGGCAGCACAGGTGCGCTGCACCGGCGGACCCTCGCCGAAATTCTGCATATGGCCGCCGAACGGGCGCTGGTAGATCTTGCCTTCAGCGTTACGCGAGAAGGGCACGCCGTAATGCTCCAGCTCATAGACCGCCTTCGGCGCTTCCATGGCGAGATACTGCATGGAATCGACGTCGCCTAGCCAGTCGGAACCCTTGACGGTGTCGTAGAGGTGCCACTGCCAGCTATCCGGCGTCATGTTCTGCAGCGAGGCCGCGATGCCGCCCTGGGCGGCGACGGTGTGCGAACGCGTCGGGAAGACTTTGGTGATGCAGGCCGTCTTGAGGCCCTGCTCGGCCATGCCGAGCGTGGCGCGCAGACCCGCACCACCGGCACCCACGACGATCACGTCGAAGGAATGGTCTACGTAATTATAGGCTTTGCCGTTGGCCGCCGGGGAGGAGATCGCTGCCATGGTGAATTATCCTGCGAAAGCGATTTTGAGGACGGCGAAAAGACAGAGACCGCCGACCAGGATCGCGAAGAACGTGTTGAGCATGAGGAGGCCGATCTTCACGCCTTCCGCATGCACATAGTCCTCGATGATGACCTGCATGCCGAGCTTCATGTGAATGAGGCCGGAGATGACGACGAGGCCCATCAGGACGGCGACGATCGGGTTCGAAAGGGCGGCCGTCACTTCCGCGTAGGAAGCGCCGTTGTAGCGGATGAGGAAGCCGACGAAGAACAGCATGAGCGGAACGTTGGCGACGGCCGTCAGGCGCTGGCGCCAGAAATGCTCCGTGCCGTCCTTTGCCGAGCCGAGACCACGAACCTTGCCGAGGGGAGTGCGCATGTCCATGGATGTTTCCTCAGCGGACCAGATAGCCGATGATCCAGATCAGCACCGTCAGGGCGACGGAGACGACCGGGGTCACGATGGCGAGTTTGGTGTTGAAGTGCTTTTCGTAGCCGCGGCCCATGTCCCACATGAAGTGGCGCAGGCCGCCGAGCATATGGTGCATCAGCGCCCAGGTGTAGCCGAAGAGCACGAGACGGCCGATCAGCGACCCGAAGAGCCAGCTGGCCCATTCGAAGGACGCTTCGCCCGAGGCGGCGGCGATCAGCCAGAAGGCAACGAGGACAGTACCGAAATACAGCGCCGCACCGGTGATGCGGTGCACGATGGACATGACCATCGTCGGGATCGGTTTATAGACTTGGAGATGCGGCGAGAGCGGCCGGCTTCGAGTGACATTCGCCATCTGAACCTCACGGAACCCCGGAGAGCCAAAAACTGGACAAATTTTCTCCGGAATTGCAGTATGTTGTGCACAATGCAGTGATTGCGACACTTACTCACCAGAAAGCGGAACCACAAGCCTCATTGCAGTGCAAAATGAATTTAATCGATTAAGAAGCGGCTGGGAATTGCGCCGTTTCGGGACGCCTTTTCCGCATTAACGATATCGGCAAAAATCGCAGGGAAATCCGTGACTTTCCCCGCCCCCTGCTCCATCTTTGCGTTAACGATTTGTTAAGCGTAACCCGGAAGGCAGGACAGAATGACTCTGTTTTCAGCGCCCCATGCGACCAAAGTTCTAGGGCTTGCGATCGCACTTGCAACGAGCGGCATGACGGCCGCCCATGCCGGCGGCAACCAGGACGGCTTCGGCTGGTCCGAACCCGACATCGAAGGTCGCATCATCACGCGACGCGAGCGTGATCACCACCACCGCCGCGAGGCCTGGCGGAACCGTGACCGCGAGGATCGCGGTTCGCGCTATTCCGAGCGCCGCCGCGAACAGCGCGGCTGGGGCACAGGCGATTTCTACGGCGGGGCGATCACCGCCTATCGCGACCGCGGCAACGGCACCTATTTCTACATCGACAACGATGAATATTTCGGCGATGTGATCGACGCACCGCGCTACAGCCGCGGCGGGCCGAAGGTCATCCAGGTCGTACCAGGCCAGAATGACTGCTCGTGGGAAATGGGCGTCTGCGTTATCAGGCCCAATTTCTGATCCGGAAGTTTTGAGCGCAGATCAGCTTCAGGCAGCGTCTTGAATGGCCTTGAACCGCCACACCGTGGTCTTCTTGACTTCGCTGTCCTCCAGCGCCCGCGTCACCGGCACCGTATAGGTCGCAAGCGCTTCCATGCGCTCGCGCGGGCAATAGGCGCGGCCGGGATCGCCGACGAGCACCGTCGCACCCCGCGCCGCCAGCCTTGAGAACCACGGGATCAGGATATCGGCGAAACCGCGATCGTAGAAAACGTCGCCGGCCAGCACCACCTCCCAGCCGTCGTCACGACCGACCATGTCCTCGACCGTATAGTCGAGCGACACATCGTTGAGCGCGGCGTTCAGCCGGATCGCCGTCTCGCTCCAGGGGTCGATATCCGCAGCAAGCACGGCCGATGCGCCGGCCATGCGCGCCGCGATGCCGACGAGGCCGGAGCCGCTGGCGAAATCCAGCACGGACTTACCGGCGACGAGATCGGGATGATCGAGCACATGGCGGGCAAGCCCCTGCCCGCCCGCCCAGGCAAAGGCCCAGAAGGGCGGCGGCAAGCCGATCTCCTCCAGTTCCTCCTCCGTCTTCAGCCACAGGTCATGCGCCTCGGTGGCAAGCCGCAGTTTGACCTCCGGCACATGCGGCGGTGCGAGCACGCCGGTATTGTCCCGGATAAAGATTTCGGGGTCGGTTTTCACGTCCGCATCGCTCCGAAAGGGAGGAGGCCGTTCAGGGCAAGGATGCGGAGCATCAGCGCGGTGGGTTGTCGAGACCACCCATGCGGCAGACCTCGATCCACTCCTCCTCGGTCACCGGCTGCACCGAGAGGCGCATGGAGGTGAC
>CBFGOD010000519.1:0-3044 GCA_965650295.1 uncultured Shinella sp.
CCTATTCTGCGACGGTGATGCCCGGCTTGCCCGTAAGGCTGTCCTGTTTCGAGATGGCGCTGAAACACCCGTCACCATTGTTCCAGTCGGCGACGAGGAGCGCATCGTGTTGCGGACCTCCCCGGTGGACATACTCTTTGCGGGCGATCCTTCCTCACGCATCGCTGGTCCGGCCGAAATCACCCAGGCAGTGCTCGCGGTTCGCCCCATCACCGGTGGCGCGGACGATTTCACCCGCCCCGTCGCGGCGGCCGGGGACCGGGGCACCTTGGTCAAGGCGCGGCGCTTTACCCTGGCCGGGTCATATCCCCCGTTCAGTGCGATCGGCGAAGCCGGCACCTTGTTTGCCGCACCCGTCACACTCGGCCGCGGATATCTGGCGCTGAAGCTCTCCTCCGGCGCCGGCCGCCTGACCGGCCATAAGCCGCTCAATGTCGTGGGTACGAGCCGCGTGACCCCTCCGCCTTTCGAAGCCGAATGGACGGTCGGCATTTCGCGCCGCGTTCCTTTCGATCCCATGCCCGAGGGGCGCATTTGCGCTCCCTCGCCGGCGTCGCGCGTCAACGAAGTGAAGGATGCGGTGCGCAGCGCCAGCGCTCTTCGCGACACGAACTACCTCTCCCTCAGCGCAACCCGTCGTCTCACCTTCGCCGACCTCCGCTCCGTCCAGTCGGGACAGCGGTTCGGCGACCGAAGAAAGGTCACTCACTATGCATAAGCGCGTCGTCATTGCCGAAGCCCAGGGCGTCAACGAGACTGATTTTACCCGCATGGGGGAATATCCCCAGACCGGCCAGGAGCTGCTTGTCCGCGACTTGCTTGCCGGCGGCATTTACTACAGCGGTCTCTTGGTGACACAGGTCGATGGCGTCAGCGTCCAGGTGGCCGCCGGCCGCGTCTACGACAATGGCAAGCAATATGCCTTGGAAACGACAGAAACGCGCACGGTCGCGGGCTTCGTGCCCACCGAGGCCGGCAAGTCCGTCATCTGCCTCGTCATCGCGCAGGGGCAGGAAGTCGCCGACGATATCTCCGAGCGTTACTATCGCCGCCCGGTCGATCCACAGAACCCCGAGGCAGGCACCCAGCAGTCCGTCGAGGACGCCTACCGTATCCGCAATCGCAAAGTGACGATCAATATCTTCCCCGGCGTGGAAAGCGTCCGGCCGGTTGCACCGGTGGCCCCGGTTGGCTCGGTCCCCGTTGCCGAAATCCTCGTCACGACCTCCGGTATCCAAGAGATCACGATGCGCGACGAAACGGCGGCCGTCCGTCTCGAAACGCTGCTCAACCAGCACCGCGCTTTGGTCCAGCTCGTAGGCACGATGGCACAGGCCATGGACGGGATGCGCGCCGACATGTCGGGCTTGCGCGCCGAACTCCAGTCGACCGCGTCGCGCTCGGCGATCAGTGCCCTGCAGGTGGATATGGCGCTGCTGAAGGACCGCCTCGATGTCGGTGACGATGGTTCGCCTTACTGGGCCGACCGCTTCCTGGATTATTTCGAAAGCGATTACGACCCTGAGACGGCAACCGGCCATCCAGACTTCGACGCACTCGTGGAAGAAGGCATCCGCTTCAACCACGCCGCCGTGAACGAGTTTCCGCTCGCACTCTACGCGCCGAACGATCCGAACCTCATGCACGCGACCAGTGGCTTGATCTGCCCCAAATACACCAACGTCGAGGGCATCGCGGTCAAGGACGCCGTGGGCACGATCGCACTGGGCGGCCTCCTCGTGCAGACTATCACCGTGGAACACCTGACCGAGAAGCGAGAGCGGATCCGCTACGGCAGCTCGCGCACGATCTGCACCAACAACGCCTTCTGGAAATCGGGCAAGTACGACCCGATCAAGGGTATCTTCACCGCTGCGAACGGGGACACCTATAAGGCGGCGCCGCTTCTCTCCGGCTATCACACCGACCGGAAGGGCGACCTTGCGCAGCACGTTCGGCTTCAGCAGTTCTGGGTCGACAAGATCGACGTGCCCTATGATAAGTTCACGGAGAGGCAGTCGACCGTCAGCGGCGTGCTGAAGGCGCAAAGTTTCCTGATGCACCAGGAGCGCTGGTCCGCCCGCACGTGGCTCGGCATCAAGCGCTGGGGTGCCGGCGCCGCCATCACAGCCGTGCTGTGCGAATACAAGGCCAATGGCGATCCGGACTTGACCCGCGTCCTGTCTTCGGTGACGCGCACGGCCGCCGACTTCAAGGCATGGCCGACGCGGACCTATTTCCCGCACGTCAAGCCCGTTTTCCTGTCGCCGCTTTCTGATGGGTCCGGTCGCGCTCGCCAGTACGGTATGGCCTACTTCGTTACCGGTGACATCGATGTCGTGACGGCCGATGGCGATAAGAGCTTCATCGGCGGAAACCTGCAAACCACCACGGACGGGTACACGTGGGACGTGGATCTAACCCGCGACCTTTGCTTCGGTGTCGATTATTGCCAGTTTGCCGTGACGCAGATCCCGATCCGCCTGCAGGGCTGGAACCTCACCGGCGGCATCGTTGACTTCGACATCCTCACGCCGGTCATTTGCCCCAGCTCGGCAAACTACCAGTACGAGATCAACGTCAACGGCACGTGGCGCGCGCTCTCGGCCGAGACATCGCAATCGGATTATGTGAATGGTGTTACCGCCTATTATGACGCCCGAGTTGTCCTCAACGGCACACAATGGGGCATGCCGATCATCGAAATGGGCGATAGCCGCGTACGCCTGACCAGGCCGAAAACCACCGGCGTTTGGGTCGGGCCGGGCGATGCCGATGGCGTCGATGGCTGGGCGCTGGGTGAGACGGCGACGGAGATCGTCCTTCGCACGGAAATTGCCGCCTGGGATCCCGCGCGGCACACGGTGACCGCGAAGATGCTGTCCGGCGCCGGCTTCGCGACCGTGACGCTCGCCGCCGCGCCGCGTCTTATGCTGCATGCCGAGGCGGTGGGCTTTCGTCACCCGGATGGCCGCGACGTCACCTATACCGTGCCCTGCCCCTTCTGAGGCCTGCGATGAAAGAACAAGACGAAAGCTTCGTGG
>CBFGOD010000520.1:0-3021 GCA_965650295.1 uncultured Shinella sp.
GCGACGGCGAGGTCATCCAGCAGGGCACAAGCCAGGACATCGTCCTGCGCCCCGCAGACGACTATGTCGCAAACTTCGTCAAGGAGGTGAACCGTGGACGCGTCGTCCAGGTCGAGGCCGTGATGACGGCCGGGCCGGTGCCCACATCGGGTCGACCAACGGTCATGACCGGGACGACGGTGGAAGATACGCTTCGCCTGCTCTCGCGTGAAAATGCCGAAGAAGGTGTGGTGGTGTCGCCGGCGGGTGAGGCGCTGGGGCTTGTGTCCATCCGCCAGCTTGCCGGTGCGATGGTGAACACCGCACATTAGGCCAAATCACACTGCGCATGATGCCGCAACAGCAAGCCCTGCCCTGCCAAGGCCATCCATATTCCAGATGGCCTTGGCACGGGATGAAAGACTACAGTATGTCTACAAAATGGAGCGGCTCCCCGGTAATCACACATGAAAAACGAATCGAAGCGCAACAAGACAAACTGCCTTGATGATTTGAAGCGGCGAATCCTGACGGAGGCGCTGGAGCCTGGCACCTATCTCGATGAGATGGAACTGGCGGACGAATACGGGATCTCGCGCCCGCCGCTGCGTGAAGTCCTTCGACAGCTTGCCGGCGAAGGCTATGTCGTACTCCACGAAAACCGGGGCACGCAGGTCGCCCCGATGAGCCACAAGTCCCTTCGCAACTTCTTTATCGTTGCGCCGATGATCTATGCCGCCGTCGGCCGCCTCGCCGCGCAGAACGCAACGGTCCCGCAAATCGGCAGACTGAAGGACGTCCAGCGTCATTTCCGTGACGCCATCCGGGACGGAAACGGGGAGCAGAGTGCGCTGGCAAATGAGCGGTTCCACTCGATTATGGGCGAAATGGCCGACAACGAGTTCTTGGTTCCAAGCCTCCGGCGCCTGCTTATCGATCACACACGCATTGGCATGACGTTCTACAACAGCCAAAACGACGACATGTCCTTGCAGCGAACAGTTGCCGCCAATCAGCATGACGAGTTCATTGCTCTTATCGAGACACGCAACGGGGATGGATGCGCAGAGCTCGCGGTCGACCACTGGGAACTCTCGCGAACGTTCATCGAGAGCTTTGTTTCGCCAAGCAGCATTTTCGCGCCGTTGGGACGCCCGTTGAACGGGGTGCGATAGCCGCACGCACCGACTGAAAGCACCCCAACGGCATCCGCCTGCCTTGCGGATCGCCTGTATCCCGGAAGCCGAACGAACCCTTCCTGCATCGCATTTTCCGGCAGTCAGCGGGAGCCGGGTGAGCGATTTGATCGAGAATACATATTGTCTACTATTGCACTACACCCTGTCTTCATATAGAAGACTAGCAGTTCAATTCCAATGAGAGCCGAGGAGACATCCATGAACTTTGACGGCATCTACACGCCGGTCATCACGCCGCATCGTGACGATGGATCGATCGACCGCGATGCGTTTGCCCGAATGATCGAGCACCTGATCGCATCGGGCGTTCACGGCCTCATCAACGGCGGTTCGACGGGCGAATATTACGCCCAGTCGATGGACGAACGCGTGGAGATGGTCAGGTTCGCCAAGGAGGTCATCGGCGACCGCGTGCCGCTCGTGGTGGGCACCGTCGCGATCCGCCTGGAAGATTCGATCATCATGGCCGAGACGGCGGCGAAGGTCGGTGCAGCCGCCATCCTCGTCGGTTCGCCGCCCTATTCCGTGCCGACGGAGCGGGAGAATGCGCTGAACGCGCTCGCCATCGACCGTGCGGCGGATCTGCCGATCATGCTCTACAACTATCCCGGCCGCATGGGCATCAGCATGGGCGAGGAATTCCTCGACCGCGTCGGCCGCAGCCGGAATTTCAACGCGATCAAGGAAAGCTCGGGCGATATCAACCGCGTGCATCTGCTGGCCCGCGATTATCCGCACATCCAGATGTCCTGCGGCATGGATGACCAGGCGCTGGAATTCTTCGCCTGGGGCGCCAGAAGCTGGGTCTGCGGCGGCTCGAACTTCCTGCCATCGGAGCATATCGCGCTCTACAAGGCCTGCGTCCTCGAAGGGAATTTTGCCAAGGGTCGCCGCATCATGTCGGCGCTGATGCCGCTGATGCGCGTGCTCGAACAGGGTGGCAAGTTCATCCAGTGCATCAAGTACGGCTGCGAGATGAACGGTTTCGTCGCCGGCCCGCCGCGTGCGCCCCTCAAGCCCTTGAACAAGGATGACATGCGGCAACTGGAACAGGTGGTGCGCGTCGTAAAGCGCACGATTGCACAGATCGAAGCGGAGGCATGAGCATGGGCGATCTTCTGACACACGACGAATACAAGGCGATTGCCGCCAAGCTTGAATTCCCCACGCAGGCTTTCATCGACGGCAGCTTCCGGCCGGCGATCTCGGGCAAGACCTTCGAGACGACAAATCCCGCCACCGGCGCAGTCCTTGCCAAGGTCGCGGCCTGCGGCCCCGAAGATGTCGACTTCGCCGTCGCCAAGGCACGCGACGCCTTCGAGGACGGTCGCTGGTCGCGCCTGCATCCCACGGCGCGCAAGGAAATCCTCATCCATTTCGCCAAACTGCTCAAGCGCAATGCTCGCGACCTCGCCGTGCTGGAAAGCCTCGACAGCGGCAAGACCATCTATGACTGCGAGAACGTCGACGTTCCCGAGACCATTCATTGCCTGACCTGGCATGCCGAACTGATCGACAAGATCTACGATCAGGTCTCGCCAGCCTCAGACAATCACATCGCCATGGTGGTGCGTGAAGCCGTCGGCGTGGTCGGCCTCGTTCTGCCGTGGAACTTCCCGCTGCTCATGCTCGCCTGGAAGATCGGCCCGGCGCTCGCCGCCGGCAACTCGGTCATCGTCAAGCCAGCCAAGGAAACAACGCTGACGGCGTTGCGCGTCGCCGAACTCGGCGTCCGGTCCAGGACCCCGAACACGACATGGGCGAAGAACCCCTCGAAGGCGCCCTTCACCAGCAAGCCCTGGAATGCGGCGGCAACCTGGGCCGGGTCGTTCCGGAAGACGCC
>CBFGOD010000521.1:0-2998 GCA_965650295.1 uncultured Shinella sp.
TCTCTATGGCGGTGCCGGCAACGACCTGCTGGTCGGCGGCCTCGGCGGCGACACGCTCTATGGCGATGCCGGCGACGATATTCTCTGGGCCGATATCCAGGGCGTCACCTATGCCGCGCAATCGCTGAACCGCCTTTATGGCGGCACCGGCAACGACACGCTGAATGGCGGGGCCGGCAGCGACGATCTCTACGGCGAAGCCGGCAACGACAAGCTCTATGGCGGCGCGGGAGACGACGACATGGAGGGCGGCGACGGTGCCGACATCCTCTACGGCGGTGCGGGCAACGACGTCATGAATGGTGCCGATCTCTACGCAAAGGCCGATGGCGCCGACCGTCTCTACGGCGAAGCCGGCAATGACGACATGAAGGGCGGCGCGGGCAACGACTATCTCTCCGGCGGCACCGGCAACGATTATATGGATGGCGGCGCCGGCAATGACTATCTCGACGGCGGCACGGGGATCGACACCTTCGTCTGCGGCGCCGGCAACGATACCTATGTCATCGACAATGCCAAGGACGCCTTCCGTTTCGACTATCTCGATTCCGGCACGGATACGGTCCGGTCCTCGGTCTCCTGGCGCCTCGGCGATTTTCAGGAAAACCTCACCCTGACCGGCACGGCTTCCATCTCCGGCACCGGCAATGACGTCCGCAACATCATGCGTGGCAATGACGGGGCGAACACCCTGAACGGCAATGGCGGCAACGACTTCATTTCCGCCGGGGCCGGCCTGGACAAGGTCTATGGCGGAATGGGTGCCGATGATCTCTATGGCGGCGCGGGCAAGGATATCTTCATCTTCAAGTCGATCAAGGAATCGACCGTTGCCGCAAGCGGCCAGGATACGATCTACGATTTCGTCCGGGGCGACCGCATCGACCTGTCGGCCATCGACGCCAACACGAAGCTCGCAGGCAACCAGGCCTTTGCCTTCATCGCCAACGAGGGCGGTTTTACCGGCAAGGCCGGCCAGCTGATCTACGACAGGAAGGCGTCGGATACCTACATCTACGGCGACGTGAACGGCGACAAGAAAGCCGATTTCACGATCCATCTAGACGACGCCGTGACGCTGCTGAAAGGCGATTTCATCCTGTAGTCAGGTCCCGCGCCACAGGAGGATTTGAAGGGCGGCTTTCGGGCCGCCCTTTGTCTGTTACGGAAACAGCGCCGTGAAACGCCGCTCGCCCTCGGGCGTGAAGCGGATGGCGCGGCTATCCGTCTCGCGTTTCGCCCAACCATCGGCGATGAAGCGGGCAAGCAGCGCCTCGCCAAGCGAGCCGGCAAGATGCGAGCGCCGCTCGCTCCAGTCGAGGCAGGTGCGGCAGACCGGACGGCGCTGGGCTTTCAGCGCGGGCACGTCGATGCCGAGCGCCGCGATACGCGTCTCGCCGGTCTGTGTCAGGTCCGCTTCGTCGCCGTCGAGCGTCACGTCGCCATCGGCCACAAGGCGATCCAGCATGCGCACGCCGAAATCGCCGGCGAGATGGTTGTAGCAGACGCGCGCCTTGCGCAGCGCCGGGTCCTTCGGGCCGGGGCGGGTGCGCATGAGGCCGCGATTGGCCGCAAAGCCCATGATGTTTTCGAGAAGCAGGCCCACCTCGTCGTCGGCCAGCGCAAAATAGCGGTGCCGCCCCTGCTTGCGCTGGGCGACGAGGCCGCCCGTCTCGAGCTTCGAGAGATGGGAGCTGGCCGTCTGCAGCGTGATGCCGGCCGCGCCAGCAAGCTCGGTCGCCGTCAGTGCCTGTCCGCCCATCAGGGCGGTCAGCATGTTGGCGCGGGCGGGATCGCCGATCAGCGCGCCGATCTGGGAAATGTCCGGTCCTTCTTTCATACTTCGATGATAGCCGAAGCATTCACGCATGGCAATGTGGGAGAACGGAGTATCGTGACAACAAGGAGACGACGATGATCACCTGCTTCATCCGCTACGAAATCGACCCCTTCCGCAAAGACGCCTTCGCCACCTATGCGCAGAACTGGGGCCAGGCGATCCCGCGCTGCGGCGCCGATCTCATCGGCTATTTCGGCCCGCATGAGGGCTCATCGACCACGGCCTACGGCGTCTACAACATCGAAAGCCTCGCCGCCTACGAGGCCTATCGCGCCCGGCTTACCGCCGATCCGCTCGGGCGGGAGAATTACGATTTCGCCCGCAAGGAGCGTTTCATCCTGAAGGAGGACCGCATCTTCCTGAAGAACGTCTCGCTGCCGCACGCGCCGAGGATTGCGCCATGATCGCCGTCATCTTCGAAGTGGTGCCCGCACCCGGCCGCATGGATCTCTATCTCGACACCGCCCGCGACCTGCGCCCGCTGCTCGACGGCATCGATGGTTTCCTGTCCATCGAGCGCTTCCGCAGTCTCACCGACCCGACCCGTCTTCTCTCGCTCTCCTTCTGGCGCGACGAGATGGCTGTGAAGGCCTGGCGCACGACCGAAGAACACCGCGCCGCCCAGGCACTCGGCCGTAACGGCGTGTTCGACGCCTATCGGCTGCGCATCGCGAGCGTGGTGAGGGATTACGGTCTGAACGACCGGGACGAGGCGCCGGAGGATAGCCGGAGCTTTCATGCGGCGTAGCTATGCCGCTCGGACGATATGTATCCTCCCCATTCCGGGAGAGGACGGCGCACTCTCTGCTTCAAAGAATGTGCCGTCCCTATCCTCCGTCATCCTCGGGCTTGACCCGAGGATCCACGCATCCGCACCGCCTCGCTTGTAGTGTGGATCCTCGGCTCAAGGCCGAGGATGACGAAAGAGGGGAGGAGGCCTTCCGCCTTCTATCGCACTACTGCACCGTGATCTCGGCCCGCTCCCCGGCCTTCACCGTCGCCTTGCCTTCCTTCGGTGCCGTATCGCTTTCGTACTTCACGCGCACCACATAATCGCCGGGCGGCAGTGTATCCTGCCATTCGGTGCCGTAATTGTAGGACATGGATTTCTGGTTGCCCTGGATGTCCTTCGTGGCGCTCAGAACTTCGATGAAA
>CBFGOD010000522.1:0-2991 GCA_965650295.1 uncultured Shinella sp.
CGTAGAATTCGTTGGAGAGATCGTAGTGGAAGCCGATCATCTCCTTGTCGTTGCGGCCGCTTTCGGGCGTGGCACCCGCCGTCTTGGTAAAGCGCTTGACGAAGGAGGAAACGGAATAGCTCTTCAGAAGGATGGGCAGCGCCATCTTCAGCATGCGCGCCTTGTTGATCTTCTGCGGCAGCTTGAGGAATTGCAGGTGGTCGACCCGGCGCATCGCATCGACCGGGTTGGCGCCGACGATGTCGAGATCGCCCGTCGCATAGAGTTCGGCAACGCTGATCAGCGACGGCGCGCGCAGGAGGCGGCGCAATACGTTTGCGGACGCGATGACGAAACGGATGTCTTCCTTGGCGCCGGTGCCGAGCGGGATAATCGTGCCGTCCCAAAGCTCCAGGCAGATATTGACATTGAGATGCTTCGCCAATTCTCCGATGACGGCCTTGGTTGCTTGCAGTTCCCGTTCCGTACCAAGTTCACGCGACATAGAGAGACTTTCCCGACGTTTTAAAACCGGAGTGCAATGTGCTGTTTCACGGCCTGTTGTCAACCGCTGCGGGCGAAATGTCGGGCAATTCAGGGCGTTCGAAGCCCTGATTCACCGGAAGCGCGGCGCCCGCGCGCCGGTCGCGCTACGCTCTTCGAGGCGCCGCAGGGTTGCGGGATGCATGGCCAGCTCGAAGCCGCGGCGCGGCGGGCGGCCACGCTCGATGAGGGCCGCATCGGCCTTGCGGATCTGGACGAGGAGGGTGGTGAAGAGCTTTGCCATCGTGATCGTGTCCCTTGCGTTCGCTGCGGCTTCGGCCGCTCGTGTTGAACGCTCTTTCCCATGCGCCGGGCGAGAAAAGTGTTCCGGAGGGAACAGGGCACGAAAAAAGCCGGCCGCAGGGGACGGCCGGCTTTGGGGCAATTCCTGGGGACGCGAGGCGGTCGCGCGTGGAATTGCCGAAGGAGGGAAGGGCGTCGTCGCGACTGGAGGAAAGCGCAGACGCCTCAAGGGCTCATGTTATCGGCATGCTCAACGGCGGGCGATGATCTCCCGGCCGTCGATCTTCATCTGCACGCCGAGCTTGCCCGTCGTGCGGCGGACGAGGAAGCGGGGGCGGCGATCTGCGAAATAGGAGTGGCGGCGGCGCGGCTTGGCCGGCCGGTTCGTGCCGCTCAGGTGGTCGTCGAGCGGGCGGGCGACGCCGTCGGCTTCCACCATCAGCATGGGAATGCGGTAGGCTTCCGCCCAGCTGCGCCAGTCGGCGGCGATGTCGCAGAGGTCATGCGCCACGAGAAGCGGGATGCAGAGATCCGGATCGTCATGATGCAGTTCCAGCGTCACGGTGACGTCGCCATTGCCATGGTCGATGGCGCGGGCGGCGACACCCTTGAAGGCGCGGGCCGGCAGCGCGATGGAGAGCGGCAGGCCGCTCGACGGCAGGACCTTACGCAGCACGGCGCCGCGTTCGTCCAGCGTGATGGTGGCATCGGTTCCCTCGCCGCGCAGCTCGAAGGTCATCGCCTGCGGGAAGCGCTTGGGATCGAGCCGCAGCGTGGTGCCGGCCCAGGCCGGCTTGGAAACGGTATTCAGCATGTCTTTCGCCCTTGTTTTCCTTGAGAGCCGGTGTCCGGTCTTCTCATTGGGACTTTTCGTCCTCTGAGGGCGAGAATAGGCGGGGTCCCTTCCACGCCGCTTAAAAATCGCGGTTAAGAAAACTTTGCGCTTTCTGATGGTTATCAAAACCGCACGGGCTACGGTTTAGGAGAGGTGAACGTCCCGCCGGGCATTTGAACCGTCGCGGAGAAAGGCCCGGACAAGCCACGCGCGCGAGAATGGGGTATAATCGGCCTGCGTATGATCCGAAGGAAGAGTGCCTCGATGCTGTCGACCTATACGAGCTACAACCTCATCGCGAACGACATGTTGAAGTCGCTGAACCGGACGGCGGCGGAAACGGTCAACGCCCGCGATGCGGACTATTACAAGGAAAACATCGGCAAGGTGACATCGGTCGACGAGTTCCTCGACGACTACCGGCTCTATTCCTACGCGGTGAAAGCCTTCGGTCTCGAAGAGATGACCTACGCCAAGGCCTTCATGAAGAAGGTGCTGGACAGCGACCTGACGGACAGCGCGAGTTTTGCAAACAGCCTGACGGACGAGCGCTACCGCAACTTCGCCGCCGCCTTCAGCTTCGCCGACTCGACCGCCTCCGCGCAGACCGAAGTGCAGCTCGACGAGACGATCGGCCTTTATACCGCGACCGCCAACAATGCCGGCGACGCCATCAAGGAAGAGACACGCTACTACAATATCATCATCGACAGCACGACTGGTGTCGATCAGTTCCTCAACAACGATCGCATGCGCAACTACATGTTCACGTCCTACGGCATCGACCCGGACACCTATTCGCGGGCGACGGTCCGCGGCGTGCTGACGAGCGATCTCAACGATCCCGCAAGCTTCTTCAATACCCAGTTCGAGACGAAGAAGACGGCGGCGGTGGCGGCGATCCAGACGGCGCAGGACGAACTCTCGACCCTGACCAACAACACCACCAACGCCGCGCGTATCGCTGAGCTCAAGGCCGAGATCACCAAGCAGAGCACGGTCATCAAGGGTGTGGAGAAATACCGCACGCTGGCGGAAGCCTATAATTTCAATACGGACGGCACGGCAACCGCCGGCACCGTCCAGAACGCCAGCCAAAAAGCGGCGACGAACGAGCTTTACACGCTTTCCAATCCACGGGTGACCTCTGCGGCGGCGCTGCTCAACCGGGCCTATTTCGAAGAAAAGATCGGCGCCATCTCTACGGCGAGCGAACTGGTCGAGGATTCGCGCCTGCTGACCTACGTCAAGGCGGCTTTTGGGCTGGACAAGGTGACAGTCGTCAGCTCTACCATCAAGAACATCCTGACGAGCAGCGCCGACCCGACCGACACATTGAGTTACATCAATTTGTACGGAGGTGAGGACAAGGCGGCGTATTTCGCGCTGCG
>CBFGOD010000523.1:0-2963 GCA_965650295.1 uncultured Shinella sp.
GAATACATGGCCATGCTGGTGCATGGCATCGAGATGACCTTCATCATCGCGATTGCGTCCTGGCTGTTGGCGATGAGCCTTGCGGTGGTGCTGCTCGCCATCCGCTTCTCGCCCGGCCTCGTCGGCAACTCGGTGGTGGCAGGCTATGTCTCCTATCACCGCAACGTGCCGACGCTGGTGCAATTGATGCTCTGGTATTTCGGCATCTACACGATCCTGCCCGCCGGCGTGTCGGACTGGCTTTCGGCCCATTCGGCGGAGATGATCTTCGCCGTCATCGGCCTTGGCCTCTGCCAGGCGGCGTATTTCAGCGAGGACCTGCGCTCGGGCCTGCGGTCGATCAGTCCGGGCCAGATGGAAGCTGCCCGCGCCCTCGGCCACGGCTATATCTCCTCCATGCGCTACGTGCTGATCCCGCAGGGCGTGCGCAATGCGCTACCGGCGCTCGTCAACCATTCCGTCTCGCTGTTCAAGAATTCGAGCCTTGCCATCGTCATCGGAGCGCCGGAGCTGAGCCACGCCGTCAAGGAGATCGAGAACCTCTCCTTCCGCACCTTCGAGATCTACCTGATCGGCACGGTGCTCTACCTCGTGTTTTCGCTGGTCATCATGGGGGCGGGCGCCTGGCTCACCTGGCGGTCCGATCCGCTGAACGGAGCCGCGCGATGATCCACGATATGATCGCCATCGTCGATGAATATTGGCTGCTGCTGTTGATCGGCCAATATCCGAACGGTCCGCTCGGCGGTCTCGCGAACACGCTGATCCTGTCGGCGCTCAGCATCGTCATCGCCTTTCCCTTCGCCATCCTGCTCGCCTTCGCCCGCCTTTCGAAATACCGCGCGCTGCGCTGGCCGGTGACCGTGCTGGTCTATGTGACGCGCGGTGTGCCTCTCTTGATGCTCGTCTTGTGGAGCTACTTTCTCGTGCCGCTCCTGACGGGCGCCGACGTGCCGAGCTTCCTCACCATGCTTGCGACCCTCGTCGTCTACCAGGGAGCGTTCCTCAGCGAGATCATCCGCGCCGGCATCGTGGCTCTGGGGCAGGGGCAGATGGACGCGGCTCGCGCCCTCGGCCACGGCTGGTTCAGTGCGATGCGCTACGTCATCCTGCCGCAGGCGCTCTACAACATGATCCCGAGCATGCTGTCGACCTTCGTGGCGACCATTAAGGACACCACGCTCGGCTACGTCATCAATGTGCCCGATCTCACCTTTGCCGCCAGCCAGGTCAACAACCAGCTCCTCACGCAGCCCTTCCAGGTCTTCCTGATCCTGGCGCTCACCTACTACGTGATCTGCTGGTCGCTGACCGCGCTCACCAATGTCGTCGAGCGGCGCATCACCCGTCGCCGGGCGGGCCTCGCTGCCCCCAGGCGCCGGCTCTCCCTGATCACCAACGCCACGGAGCAGCCATGACCGCTTCAGTATCCGCATCCGTGCAGGATGAGACGATCCGGCTTGCCGGCGTCCGCAAGAGCTACGGCGAATTCAATGTGCTGAAAGGCATCGATGCCACCGTCTCGCGGGGCGAGGTGGTCGTCATCTGCGGCCCCTCCGGCTCCGGCAAGTCGACATTGATCCGCACCGTCAACCGACTGGAGGAGATCAACAGCGGCGCGATCTTCTTCGAGGGCCACGACATCCATGCCCCGTTGAAGGGCCGAGAGCTGAACCACCTGAGAAGCCGCATCGGCTTCGTCTTCCAGAGCTTCAATCTCTTCCCGCATCTTTCGGCGCTGGACAATGTCGCCATGTCCCCCATTCGGGTGAAGGGCGTGCCTGCGGCCGAGGCGCAACAGAAGGCGCTGAAGCTGCTCGATCGGGTGGGTCTGCGCGAGAAGGCGAACAGCTATCCTGCCCAGCTTTCCGGCGGCCAGCAACAGCGCGTCGCCATTGCCCGGGCGCTCGCCATGGAGCCGCCCGTCATGCTGTTCGACGAACCCACCAGTGCGCTCGACCCCGAAATGGTTGGCGAGGTGCTGAGCGTTATGAAGTCGCTGGCGGCCGAGGGCATGACGATGATGTGCGTGACGCACGAAATGGGCTTTGCCCGCGAGGTTGCCGACCGCATCTGGTTCATCGACGGCGGTCAGATCATCGAGACGGCGACACCCGAAGAATTCTTCAAGAATCCGAAGCATCCACGCGCGCAGCGATTCCTCGCGGACCTGCGCCACTAAAATCAAGCAACGAAGGAGAACAGCATGAAGTGCCATCATCTCATCCTCGCCGCTTCCGTCGCGGCCGCGGCTTTCGCCGGCTCCGCGAAGGCGGATCAGCTTGAGGACATCGTCGCGAACAAGACGCTGCGTTGCGCGACTTTCGCCGACGTGCCGCCCTTCGCTGCGCCGGATACGCAGACCCGCAAAATGGCCGGCTTCGACGTCGACCTGTGTGGCGCCATTGCCCGCGAACTCGGCGTGAATGCCGAGATCAAGCCAGTCTCGGTGGAAGCCCGTGTTCCGGAGGTAAAGCTCGGCCGTGTCGATATCACCGTCGCCAACCTTGCCTATACCAAGAGCCGCGCCGAGCAGATCCAGTTCAGCGACCCTTATTATCTCGCCAAGGAAATGCTAATCGTCCCCGCTGACGACCCCGGCAAGGTGAAGGCCGACTATGTCGGCCAGCGCATCGCCTCCACCAAGGGTTCGACTTCGGAAATGTCGATCAAGCTCAACAAGTCCGAGCCTCTGACGTTCCAGGACACGGCGTCCGCCTATCTCGCCGCCCAGCAGGGCAAGGCGCGCGGCATGGTCGCCAACACCATGACGACGACCAAGCTGGTCAACGAATCCAAGACCAAGGGCCGCGAGATGCGCATGATCGAGGAACCGATGCTGTTCCAGCCGATCGGCATCGGCATGCAGAAGGACCAGCCGGCGCTGACGGCCAAGATCAACGAAGTCTTGCATAAGCTCGACGAAAGCGGTGAGATCAACAAGATCTGGGACAAGTGGCTCG
>CBFGOD010000524.1:0-2961 GCA_965650295.1 uncultured Shinella sp.
TTTTGACGGATAGAACCTTCCCGGCGGTCTTGTTGGCGCCAATCCCCTTGTCCTCGATATAGATAAACGCGGCGGCCGCGGCTTCGCAGCCACCTTCGACCGGTGCATATGCGCCGGTCAGCACAGGCAGGATCGAGCTTGGCGATTGGGACCATGCCGTTCCGGGGAGCAGCAGGCCGACCGCAGTCATGGTCGAGGCGATTTTCTTCATGGAGAAGTTTCCCGCTCAGAATCCGAACATGCTGCCGACGCTTTGTGCATATCCGGCCAGCGTGTTGTAGAGGTCGATGCAATATTCGGCGAACGGTTTGAAGAAGATGACGGCGCCGATGAAAAGCAGGACGCCGAGACCTCCGCCCTTCTTGGCCTCGGCGCGATCGTTGTCTGCCATCTCTTCGTTGAGACGGTTTTGCGCGTCCATGGCGGCGAAGCGCCGACGGTCATCTTGCCAAGGGTGATCCACGGCTATTCTCCTTCGGATAAATTATAGTTACCAAGAATGCGCATAAGAGACTACCCTAAAGTTGCCCATTCTTTTCGGTTTCTCGCTGGATTGCGCGGGCTCGAGCTGCCTGAACATCCGTCGATGTGCGGCGACGACCAAGGCCGGCACGCAGGAGCCGAGCGCGTCCGCTGACCTGGCGTTCAGCATAGGCGACCGAACGCCGGCCGCCGATAAAGGCGGAATCGCCTTGCCCCAAAACACTGCCTCCAACGATGGATGCGGCGAAGGAGGGGATGAAGCGAAAAACGACGATCCCGAGCAGGCAGACGATCACGAACGGAGCGACATAGGAGAGCTTGCTTTCCGTAGCGGTATTGTTGGCCGTGTTGATCGCCAGTTCGATGAGTTGGTAGAGGAAGGCGAGGAACGCCATCATCAAGGTCTGCGTCACCATCAGGTTGACCATCAACAAGAGCCAGCCGTCGGTAAAGCGGAAGGTCCAGCGGTAGAGCGCCAGGATGATGAACACCGGCGCCAGTGCCAGGGTGATGAACAGCATCAGCTTGGCGGCGAGAATCGCGGCCGCTGCGACGGCGATGAAGATCATCGCGACGACAAAGACGATCGCACCGATCAGAGCGCCGACATATTCGAAGGTGCCGGTCGCCACCTGCTCGTAAATCTTACCTGCGGTCTCAAAGACGGCGTCTAGGATCTTCACCACGCCCGTCGTGTCGCCCGTGCCGCCATCGAGCGCCCCACCCGAGCCAGCGATCGACTCGATGATCGTGTCGGAAATCAGATTGGGGACCTCCTGGACGAGCTTGTAGAGCGTGGCGGAAAATGCGCCCCAGTTCGTCGCCATATAGTAGATGAAGAATGCGCGGCCGAGCCGCCAGGCCGCCTCCGGCACGGAGAAACCGTCGCGGCCGGCGAGGATCATATAGCCCCACCAGAGAACGTAAAGCGTCAGCATCGACCCGAACAGGACATTCACCTGTAGCGCGAGACCGTCATAGGCGTTCTTGATAAACGTCTCGCCGATGGCGTCGAGCTTGGAAAAAATGTCCGAGATGATCGTGGTCGCCGCCATTCGCCTATTCCTTCAGGACGGGGGCGAAGACGTCGTTGACCGGCATGGCCGGACCGCACAGGTCATCGGCCTCGGCATATCCCGAGATCGGCGGGCAGGGGGCCTTCTTCTCACCTTTCGTCTGGCAACCGACGAGCAGGGCGAGACCGGAAAGCATGATGGCAACGGGCATTCTCATGCGGCCTCACTTGAACGGGTTGACGTCTTTGTATTGCAGCATCTTGGCTGTCTCCGACTGCTGGGTCAGCCGCATCTGCATTTCGGTGTTCAGAGCCGAGACCGCGCCGTTCGAGACGCCGATCAACTCGTTGATGGTGCGCGCCGTCTCCAGCTGCATGCGGGTGTTGGCGTCGACCGAACCCTTCACATCTTCGGCCGAGCCGATCTGGCCGGTGGCCGACTGCAACGACTGCTCGCGCTGCGACACGCCTTTGGTTGCCTGCTGCGTCAGCGCCGAGAGCAGCGCCACCGTATTGACGGCGCCGGAAAAGGCATTGTTCATCGCCCCGGCATCCTCGCCTTCGACGATCGCCTTGACCTGTTTCACCAGCTGCAGGCCGTTGATCAGCGTCGCCGCGATATTCTGCGCGCCTGAGCCAAGTCCACCGAACGACAGCGTGCCGCCGTTCATAATCGAGCTGAATGACGGTGCGGCCGAGACCGACATGTTGCCGCCGAGGCCGGTCGAGGAAATCCCCATCGAGCCGTCGCGACTACCGGAGAGCGCGCCGAGGATCTCCTTGGTCTTTTCGAGGATGTTGGTGTTGGTCTTCATGATCTCGCCGGTGTTTTCCGCGTTCTTCCTGGCGATCGCGAGATTGGTGTTATCGATCACCGGTATGTCGGCGAGCGCCGGCGTCGAGAAGGCGAGGGCGGCGGAGACGATGAGCAGCTTGTTCATGGGAACCCCCTTAATCGGCCGCGTTGGCGGCGTTCTGGATGGAAAGAAGATTGTTGCCGATCGCGCCATCCGTCCCGCCCGATGACATGACCGAGGTTTCCGCATCGGCGCCGGCGACCACGGCGCAGCTCGGCCAGTCCTCACGCGGCACCTTCATCTGTTCAAGGATGACCGGATCGCAGCTGTAAGGATTGACCTTGGAGTCGGATTTCAGGGTCTTGGCTGTTTCGGACGTCTTCGAAAGCCGCATCTGCATGCGCGCCTGCAGCAGCTCGTTGAACAGGTTGCGGGCCATGATCAGGTTGTTCAGCAGTTCGGCGTTGACGGCGCGGGCCTGCGTGTTGTCGTCCCAAGCATCCTGGTAGATCTCCGACGCGCCGACCGAGGCCGACAGCGCATCGATGCGACGGCCCGCCTCCTGGACGCGTGCGGTGCTTGCGTCGATCCCCGAAACGGCACGGTCGACCGCGCCGGCCGCCGCTCTGTTGGAACTGCGGGTCGCTCCGGAACCGTAATCGACAT
>CBFGOD010000525.1:0-2961 GCA_965650295.1 uncultured Shinella sp.
CGGAGTCCCGGGAACACCGGTCCGGCACAGTCAAGCGGTTCAGTGCCTTCCGGTTTACCCGTCGCCTCCGCGTAAAGAGCCCGGTTCGTCCGGGCCAAAGCATCCCCTCGCAGCGTCGCGCATGATGCGCCATCCGACGAACGATGGAACATTGGCAAGCCTTGCAGATGCGGCGCATCGGCAGGTGGCGAACAGGAGGCAGGCATGCTGCCGCGCGTGGCACCAACGACCGGGACGACCCAGCCCACCCCAGCCCTTGCGGCCGGGGCAGCGGTCGATGCCGCCGTCAAGCCCCCGCTTTCCGCCGCCGCCCTTGCCAATCTGCGCGCCGAAGTCGTGCTGCGCCTCATCGAGACGCTGCTGAAGCACATGCCCCGCACCGGCGAGGCAAGCCCCAATCGCGATCTGCTTGAGACATTGCTGACCGTCTTGAAGACCTTGCCCGGCCGGGAAGGCGAAAGCGGCCGCAAGCTCGCCGACCTCATCGCCAAGCTGCCGCCGGAAATGCGCCCGGCCGTGGAAAAGCTGATCAGCACCGTCCTGTCGGCCGTGCCGACGCGCACGCTGGTGGAAATCGTGCGAAACCCGAACGGCCCGGAAGCGCAGAAACTCGCCACCCTGCTGGCCACGAACCTGACGGCCGAAGATCGCCACACGACCGAAGGTCACACCGCCAGCGCCCAGAAGCCGGCTGCGCTCACGGCACAGCAACTCGCCGTCGTCGGCCGTCACAGCCTGCAACAGGCCGCCCAGATGGCGCAACTGCTCAGCGGCGATGCCCGCACCCTGCAGGCCATGCTGAAACGCGTCTTCGACTTCGACGGCGGCAGCAAGCCGCGACCGGTGACCGGCCAACCGGCTGAAACGATGGCATCCACCGGGAAGATCGAAAAAGCAGCGACGCCCCAAAAAGCCGAAAGCGCAGTGAAGACGGAAACCGCAGCGACTGCGGCAAAGGTGGAAACGACCGGCAAGGCCGAAACGCACCCGACGACGACGGCGCGGTCTGAGCTTGCCGGGACTATCCGACAGCCGAACGAGACCCCTGCCCTTCAGCGGACGCCCGAGGGACGCCCGCTCACGACCGCGCCTGTCCCGGCGCTTGCAGACGACCACCCGCTGGTGGACGCGATCGAAAATGCCAAGCCCCAGCAGGTCGATGCACAAGAGCCCGAGGACAGCGCTTCAACGACGGTCAGACGCGAGGAGCCTTCGGTAAGGCAGCCGCTCACCAACACCGCCGGCCAGGCCCTGGCGCGCAGCGTGCTGCAAGCCGTGGCCCGCGACCTGCCGCCTGCCCTTCTGACGGAAGCGGTCATTCACCTCGTCGAAAATCTCTCGCCCGAGGAGGCGACGTTCCTGCGCACGCTTCTTGAGCGCCCGCTCGACTTCGTCCTGCCGCCGGACGCCGAATTGAAAGAGACCGGATTGCCGCCTGTCGCCGAGCCTGAAGCGGAGACGATCGCAGCCGCCGAACAGGATGTGGACATGGCGAGCGCCGACGTCCCGGAGGAGATGGCGCGCCTTCGGCCCGATCCGACGCAAACGGCCTCCGTGCCGGCACGACCGGCGCCGGTTCTCGCCGAAGAGATCCGCCCCGCCCAACGCCTTGCGGAAAATGCCACGGCCCAGACGCAGGCCGCCGCGCAGCCCGATCTTGCGCTGCCGACCGTGGTGGCCCGCGAAGGTGTTCCACTCGCCTTCGTGCCCTATCTGCCGGCGGAGGAAGACCTCGAATGGTCGGAGAACCGCGAAGCTGACGAGGATGAAGCCACCGACGATGAGGACGGCACGGCCGACGATCAGGACAGCGGTGAGGAGAATCCGGACGATACGGCCGCAGACGGCAACGAGCCGGAGACGCCGGACATGGCCCGCCGACGCGAGAAGACAGCCGAGATGGTCGGCGTCCTCGAACCCGGCCTCGTCTTCTACCAGAAGCTCGGCGACTACTGGACCTGAGCCACCAATATTCCAAAACAAAAAGCCCGCGGAGATTGCTCTCCGCGGGCTCTTCATTTCGTAAGCGAAGGCTTACTCGGCGTTGCCGCGGTTCTTCAGAGCCGCGCCGAGGATGTCGCCGAGCGAAGCGCCCGAGTCGGACGAACCGAACTGTGCGACGGCTTCCTTCTCTTCAGCGATTTCCAGGGCCTTGATCGAGAGCTGGATCTTGCGATCCTTCTTCGAGAAGTTCAGGACGCGCGCGTCGACGGTCTGGCCGACCGAGAAACGCTCTGGACGCTGTTCGTCACGGTCGCGCGACAGGTCGCCGCGGCGGATGAACGAGGTGAGGTCTTCGTGGTTGACGAGCTTCACTTCGATGCCGCCATCGTTGATCGCGATGACTTCAGCCGAAACGACGGCGTTCTTGCGCAGGTCGCCGGACGTGGCGGCATCGCCGACCGAGTCCTTGCCGAGCTGCTTGATGCCGAGCGAGATGCGCTCCTTGTCGACGTCCACATCCAGAACGACAGCCTTGACGACGTCGCCCTTGTTGTATTCCTCGATGACCTGCTCGCCCGGACGGTTCCAGTCGAGGTCGGAAAGGTGCACCATGCCGTCCACGTCGCCGTCGAGGCCGATGAACAGACCGAATTCGGTCTTGTTCTTGACTTCGCCTTCGACTTCCGTGCCAGCCGGGTGGCTGTGCGCGAAGGCCTGCCACGGGTTCTCGAGGGTCTGCTTGAGACCGAGCGAGATGCGGCGCTTCGTCGGGTCGACTTCGAGAACGACCACGTCAACTTCCTGGCTCGTGGACAGGATCTTGCCGGGGTGAACGTTCTTCTTCGTCCAGGACATTTCGGAGATGTGGATCAGGCCTTCGATGCCCGGCTCCAGCTCGACGAACGCACCGTAGTCGGTGATGTTCGTGACCGTACCGGAAATCTTCTTGCCGGTCGGGTACTTGGTGCCGATGCCATCCCACGGATCCGACTCGAGCTGCTTCATGCCGAGCGAGAT
>CBFGOD010000526.1:0-2959 GCA_965650295.1 uncultured Shinella sp.
CATTTGCCGCAAGCTCAGGCTCGCGCCCGGCGACAAGCTGTTCGACCCCGGCTGCGGCTGGGGTGGTCTCCTGTGTTACGCCGCCCAGCATTATGGTGTCGAAGCCTACGGCACGACGCTGTCGGAAGAGCAGTTCGCCCATGTGAAGACCAAGGTCGCCAATATGGGCCTTGGCGACCGCGTGAAGGTGGAACTGCGCGACTGCCGCAGCCTCTCCGATGACCAGGTCTTCGACAAGATCGCCCAGGTCGAGATGATCGAGCATGTCGGCATCGCCAACCACCAGGATTTCTACAAGTATCTGCGCAAGCACATGCGCCCGCGCGGCGTCTATTTCGGCCAGGCCAGCTTCCGCCGCAACACGGCACGTCCGGAGGATTTTCCGCGGCTGACGCCCTATATGCAGTTCATCATCAAGTACATCTTCCCCGGCGGCGAGCTCGACCATATCGGCATGACCACCGGTGCGCTGGAACAGGCCGGCTTCGAGGTGCATGAAGTGGAAGCCGTGCGCGAGCATTTCGGCTACACGACCGAGCACTGGGTGCGCCGTCTCTACGATCGCAAGGAAGAAGGTGCCGCGCTGGTCGGCATGCCGCAGACCCGCATCTGGCTGCTCTATCTCTCGCTCTGCGCCCTCTCCTTCCACCGTGGGGCGCTCAACGCGTTCCAGGTCGTCGCCACCAGCCGCCATTCCGGCGCCTCCGGCGTCGGCTTCGACCGCACGACGGAGTATGGCGGAGCCCGCCGGATCGACGCCGACGCACCGGCAAGCGTTCTCAAGACCGCCTGATCAAGTTGACCGTTTGCCCGACGCCGAAGCGATATCGCTTCGGCTCGACAGGCTTTACGCGAAGGGCAGCGCGGCGATCAGCCCGATAAACAGGATCAGACCGACGACCCCGTTGAACTTGAACAGCGCCAGGCACTGTTCGGGGTCGTCGATTTCCAGTGAGCCGATCTGGCGGGCGAGAAGCAGCGCCACGACGGCAAGACCAAGCCACGCCACCAGACCGACGCCGGCCAGCCAGAAGGCAACCGCGATCAGCGCGACCGTCAGGCCGTAGAGCCCCATCAGCCATTGCGCGGTCTTCTCGCCGAACAGGCGCGCGGTCGAGCGCACGCCGATCAGCGCATCGTCTTCCTTGTCCTGATGGGCATAGATCGTGTCATAGCCGATCGTCCAGGCAATCGCGGCGATGTAGAGCGCGACGGGCGCTGCCGCCAGTGAGCCGAACTCCGTTGCCCAGCCCATCAGCGCGCCCCAGGAAAAGGCCATGCCGAGGAAGAATTGCGGCCAGTCGGTAAAGCGCTTGGCGAAGGGATAGATCGCGACGATGGCGAGCGAGGCAACGCCGAGCACCATCGAGAACGTGTTGAATTGCAGGAGCACGACCAGACCGGCAAGGGCCTGCAGAACCATGAAGATCTTCGCCTGTCTGCGCGTAACGCGGCCCGACGGCAGCGGGCGCGAGCGGGTGCGCGCCACGGCCTGGTCGATCTCGTGGTCGACGAGGTCGTTATAGGTGCAGCCGGCGCCGCGCATCGCGACCGCGCCGATGAAGAACAGCAGGAGATGCCAGACGAGGCGCCCGCCGCTGAACGTGCCGGCAGACGCCGCCACATTGGCCGCCAGCGCCGCCGACCAGAGGCACGGCAGCAACAGGAGCTGCCAGCCGATCGGCCGGTCCCAGCGGGCAAGCTGGGCATAGGGCCACAGACCACGCGGCAACGCGCGGTAGACCCAGTTCTGCGAGGGGGCATCGGCTACGCGGCCTGAATCTGGGCGACCGGTATCGGGGCGGCTTGAATCGGGTGTCTGGCTCATCATGCAGCCTAGATCGCAAGCGGCTTGACCGGGGTCAAGCCGCCACGAGGCCGCATGGTCTTACCGCAGCGTGAAATCGAAGCGATGGGTGGCAGAAAGGCCGATCAGGAACTGGTCGCGGTCGCCGCGCTGCTTGACGAGGCTGGACTCCGCGGCCGGGCCGACGAGGCGCTTGTATTCGGCGAATGCGCTGGTCTCGATCTTGTCGTTGACCTGCCAGGTGATCGCCGCGCCCGCACCGACGGATTCGACGCCGCCGTTCGGATTGTAGGCGGCAAGGCCGGATTCGGCGGTCTGGCTTGGCTTCACGCCGTAATAGGCGTTCATATAATCCTTCGAGGCGAGCGTCATGCGCGGGCCGGCGGAGATGCGCACATCCGGGCGGACATCGACGAAAGCATCGGCCGAGAGATCGGCGACGACGCCGTGATGGCTGCGAATGCCGTGGCGCACTTCGCCGCGCACGCGCAACCAGTCGGTCGGATAGGCCTCGGCGAAGGCACCGAGTTCACCGCCCAGCTTGACCGGCGTCAGGCCCTTGAGATCCTCGGAATCGTCCTCGTCGCGCGGCATGATGAGCTTGCCGGTGGCGCCGGCACGGAAGCCGCCATTGTCGATCAACGCGAAGGACGGATTGTCGTTGCGCGAGGAGAAGCGCACCGTGCTGCCGGCCTTGCCGAGCGAGATCATCGGCGAGACCTGGAACAGATAGGACTTGGCGCCCTGATAGCGCGGCGCGGCAAAGCCGGCGGCGCCGACCTTCAGATACCAGTCGCCGGACCAGAAATATTCGCCGTCGCCGGCCAGGGCGGAAACGGGCGCAAGAATGAGGGCGGCCGCAGTCATTGCGGTCGGGATACGGATACGCAAAACTAAAATCCTCGCTTTGCCGGCAGACCCGCCGCGGGCCGCCGAAACCTTCGATTTCCCTAGGAATAGCCGCGTTTCATTACCGTTTCGCTAACCATCCCCAAGGTGAGGCGCACCGGAACGATTCGTTCGAGCGGACGTTTTGCTGACGACAGAAGGAGACATCCCATGACCGTCAGCACGATGGAACTGAAACTCAACGCGATCCGCACCGATACCGGCCTTTCGCGCCAGGAAAAGATCGCCAGGCTGGAGAAACTG
>CBFGOD010000527.1:0-2952 GCA_965650295.1 uncultured Shinella sp.
ATGACGGAAGCCCCCAAACAGCGAACAGACCGCACACAACAACAGTTTGCAATCGCATCGGAACCTTCCCGCTCCCTTCTTTACGGTGACAGCTCAGGAACTTGTATAGCCTTCCACGAAGGTCAAGATGTGCCGCGCGTGTTTTCCATGGCGACGTTCAGGCGGGACGCGCCAACAAGCCAGTGGCAAAAGCCTCGAACGCCTTGATCACCTTCGGCAGCACATCCTTCGGATTGTCGCTTGCTGCGACCCAAAGCGCGGCATTCAGCGCGGTGCCGCTGAGCAGCCGCGCAGCGGCCTCGGCATCCACCGGCTTCACGATGCCATCGGCGATCAGGCGCTCGACCTTTATTCGCGTCACTTCCAGACAATGGCTCTGGCTCGGCCACTGCGAGGGATCCCCCAGCACAGCGGGACCATCGAGCAAGACGATCCTCTGTACCTCCGGGTCGAGCGCCATCTCGATGTAAGCGATGCCTTCAGCCAGAAGGGCGTTCCAGTCGCCTGCGACGCCCTCTCCGATCGCTTTGGCGCGGAACGCCATTTCCGTATCGATCTGATGGACGACCGCTGCGAGAAGGCCGCGCTTGTCGCCGAAATTATGATAGAGCGCGCCGCGCGTCAGGCCGACCGCAGCCGTCAGGTCATCCATGGAAGCCGCGGCATAGCCCTTTTCGGCAAAGGCTTTTCGCGCCGCGCCGATCAGCTTTGTGCGGTTTTCTTCCATCAGCGCGAGACGCTTGTTCACTCCCGAAACTCCATTTTTCATATACGCACCGTATATGAACTTGACATCCCGATTGCAGGGAACCAATTTAATATACGCAACGTATATGAAATAGCGGTCGCCGTGAAGTTCTCCCGTGCCGACCACGCAAATCAGAAGAGAGACCAGCTATGCCCACGCGCGAAGCGATTTTTCCAGCGGATCGACACGCCCTCTATGACGACTACGGCTATTTGGCAGCCATCCGCTCCGGCGACCTTCTGTTCGTCTCCGGACAGGTCGGAAGCCGCAACGACGGCACGCCGGAACCCGATTTCGAGAGCCAGGTGCGTCTCGCCTTTCGCAACCTCAAGGCGACGCTCGCGGCCGCTGGCTGCGCCTTCGACGACATCGTCGACGTCACAACCTTCCATACGGATCCCGAAAACCAGTTCGGCGCGATCATGACCGTCAAGCAGGAGATTTTCAGCACAAGGCCCTATCCCAACTGGACGGCCATCGGTGTGAACTGGCTTGCCGGCTTCGATTTCGAGATCAAGGTCATCGCCCGCATTCCGGCCACCACCTGAAAAAAGGGCCGCAGAACACGAGGGCTTTGCAGCCACCCTCGATCTTACACCAGTTCAACATCCAGAACGCCCGGCGCCGAGCGCAGAGCGGCGGCGATTTCGGGGGAGATGCGGAAACGCTCGTTCAGCTCCACCTCGATCTCGCGCTGGCCGTTGTCCTTGATGACGATGAAGGAAACGAGGCCGTCGCCCTTCGTGTTGAGATGGGCGGCGATGGAGCGCAGCGGGCCGCTGTCGCGGACATAGACGCGCAGCGCCTTCTGTGTCTGGAGCGCCTCCTCCTCCAGCGAGCGCAGCGTCTGGATGCGCAGGCCGATGCCCTCCGGGCGCTCTTCCGCCTGCACGGTCATGACCAGCGATTTGCCGGGCTCCAGCAGGTCGCGGTACTGGTTGAGCATTTCGGAAAACAGCACGGCCTCGAACTGGCCGGACGAATCCGAGAAGGCGACGATGCCCATCTTGTTGCCGGTGCGGGTCTTGCGCTCCTGTTTTGATGTAACCGTGCCGGCCAGGCGGCCGGCCGTCGCGCCGCGCTTCACGGCAGCGGCGAAATCGCCGAAGGTCTGTACGCGCATCTTCGCGAGAAGCGGCGCATAGGTATCGAGCGGGTGGGCCGAGAGATAGAAGCCGAGCACCTGGAATTCGCGGTGCAGCTTCTCCGAGGCAAGCCAGGGCGTATAGGAGGGCAGCGTGATGACCTCCGGCCCGGTCGCCGCGCCCATGCCGAAAATATCGCCCTGCCCGCTCGTCTTGTTCTCCTGCGCGCGCTGGGCGGCCCCCAGGAGACGGTCGAGCCCGGCGATCATGGCGGCGCGGTCATGGCCGAAGCAATCGAAAGCGCCGGCGACGATGAGGCTTTCGAAGACCCGGCGGTTGACGAATTTCGGATCGATGCGCGTGCAGAAGTCCTCGAGATTCTTGAACGGCGTGCCGCCGCGCACCTCGACGATATGCTGGACCGCCGCCTCGCCGACACCCTTGATGGCGGCAAGCGCATAATAGATGCGGCTTTCGCCCGTCTCGAAATGCGCAAAGGACGTCTGCACCGAGGGCGGGATGACGGCGATGCCGAGGCGGCCGGCATCCTGCCGGAAGTCGTTCAGCTTGTCCGTGTTGGACATATCGTAGGTCATCGACGCGGCCAGGAATTCGACCGGGTAATGCGCCTTCAGATAGGCGGTCTGATAGGAGACGATGGCGTAGGCGGCGGCGTGCGACTTGTTGAAGCCGTAGTTGGCGAACTTGGCGAGCAGGTCGAAAATCAGGTCGGACTGCGGCTTGGACACGCCGTTCTTGACCGCGCCATCGACGAAACGGGCACGCTGCTTGTCCATCTCCTCCTTGATCTTCTTGCCCATCGCGCGACGCAGAAGATCGGCCTCACCGAGCGAATAGCCGGAGAGAACCTGGGCGATCTGCATCACCTGTTCCTGATAGACGATAACGCCCTGGGTCTCCTTGAGCAGATGGTCGATCGTCGGATGGATCGATTCTATCTCCTCCTCGCCATGCTTACGGGCGTTGTAGACCGGAATGTTCTCCATCGGGCCGGGACGGTAGAGCGCCACGAGCGCGATGATGTCCTCGATGCAGTCCGGCCGCATGCCGATCAGCGCCTTGCGCATGCCGGCACTTTCCACCTGGAACACGCCGACC
>CBFGOD010000528.1:0-2951 GCA_965650295.1 uncultured Shinella sp.
GAACGACTCGTCCATTGACCCCGTGGGCGCCTGCGTCGGTATGCGCGGTTCGCGCGTCCAGGCCGTCGTCGGTGAGCTCCAGGGCGAAAAGATCGACATCATTCCGTGGTCGCAGGATCCGGCGTCGTTCATCGTCAACGCCCTTCAGCCCGCGGAAGTCGCCAAGGTCGTTCTCGATGAGGATGCAGAGCGTATCGAAGTCGTCGTTCCCGACGAGCAGCTGTCGCTGGCCATCGGCCGCCGCGGCCAGAACGTGCGCCTCGCCTCGCAGCTGACGGGCTGGGACATCGACATCCTCACGGAAGCCGAAGAGTCCGAGCGTCGCCAGAAGGAATTCAACGAGCGCACCAACCTCTTCATGGATTCGCTCGACGTCGACGAAATGGTCGGCCAGGTTCTGGCGTCTGAAGGTTTTGCCGCCGTTGAAGAACTGGCCTATGTCGATCTCGACGAAATCGCCTCGATCGACGGTTTCGACGAAGACACGGCCCAGGAAATCCAGACCCGCGCCCGCGAATATCTTGACCGCATCGAGGCCGAGATGGACGCCAAGCGCAAGGAACTCGGCGTTTCCGACGAGCTGCGCCAGATCGACGGCCTGACGAGCCAGATGCTCGTGGCACTCGGCGAAGACGGCATCAAGACGATGGAAGACTTCGCCGGCTGCGCCGCGGACGATCTCGTCGGCTGGTCGGAGCGCAAGGACGGCGAGACGAAGAAGTTCGAGGGCCTGTTCTCGAAGTTCGAGGTTTCCCGCGCCGAAGCTGAAGCCATGGTCGTTCAGGCGCGCCTCGCGGCCGGCTGGATCACCGAAGAGGACCTGGCAAAGGAAGAGCCGGTCGTCGAGGGTGGCGAACAGGACGCCTGATCGGCGTTCTACAGGTTGGATGTGTCGCCCGCTGATTTGCGCAGCGGTTTGCGTTGACGGAAACGGAAACCTATATGGGCAAGAAGGACGAGGACGGCGTGAACGACCGCATGTGCATCGTGACGCGCGAAAAGGGCGAGGCGGATGATCTGATCCGCTTCGTCGCAGGTCCCGACGGCAGCGTCGTGCCGGACCTGAAGCGTCAACTCCCCGGACGCGGATGCTGGGTAAAGGCGGAACGGGCGATCGTCGACAAGGCGGTCGCCAAGAAGCTTTTCGGGCGTGCGCTGAAGACGGAGGCCAAGGCGGCTCCCGATCTCGGCGCCGAGGTGGACCGGCTGATCGCCGCCCAGCTTGGCGGCATGATGAACATGGCGCGCAAGGCGGGCCAGTTCATCACGGGCTCCTCGAAAGTCGACCAGGCGGTGCGGGCGCTTGCGGCCCTTGCCGTCTTTCATGCGACGGACGCGGCGGCCGACGGTGTCAGGAAAATAGACCAGGCGCGGAAGGCTTCGAGCTTTCTCACCGACGACGAAACGGAAATACCCTCCTTCAAGCTCTTTTCGGAGAGCGAATTGGAGGGCCTTTTGGGAAGTAATGCTTTTATCCATGCCGCAGCGCTTGCAGGGCAGGCGGGTGAGGGTGTAGTGAAGCGCGCAATCATGCTCGAGAAATACCGGGGCGACAGCCAAATGATGGCACAGGGTGGCGCTCGCCAGACAAACCAATGACGCGGTTACCGGCATTCGGCCGGCCGAAATCGCATTGGATGAACACATTTGAACGACAGAGTCTGGTGATACGCATCCGGCTCTGATCTTAGGAACGGAACGGAATGACCGACAACGAAGACGACAAGACGATCAATGTGGCTGGCAAGAAGACCCTTAGCCTGAAGCCCTCGGGGGTTCAGCAGGGAACCGTGCGCCAGGACATGGGTCGTGGCCGCACCAAGGCCGTCGTGGTCGAGACCCGCACGAAACGCCACTTCAGCCGTCCGGGCGAAGAACGCCAAGCGTCGACGCCCGTCGCGCCCGTGCAGCGCCAGCCGGAGCCGCAGCAGACGCGTCCTGCGCCGCAGCCTTCGCGCCCCGCACAGCAGCCGTCGCGCCCGGTGCACCAGCAGCCCTCCCGCCCGGTCGAACAGAACCGTCCGCGCGGCGTGGTGCTGAACCAGCTTTCGCCTGACGAAGTCGAGGCCCGTCGCCGCGCGCTTGCAGAAGCGCAGATCCGCGACGCCGCCGAAGCCCGCCAGCGTGCCGAGGACGAAGCCCGCCGCAAGGTCGAGGATGAAGCCCGCCGCGTTGCTGAGGAAGAAGCACGCCTCGTTCGCGAGAAGGAAGAGGCGGAACGCCGCGCCGCCGAGGCCGCCGCTCCCGCGCCCGTCGTGGAAGAGGTTGTAGCGCAGCCGGTCGCAAAGCCCGCTCCGGCCGCCGCCGAAACCCGCCCGCAGCCCGGCCGCACGCCGGCGCCTGCTCCGGTATCCACGCCGGTCGCCGGCCGTGGCCGCCGCGAAAACGACGAGGACGACGACAAGCGTCCGCGTGGTGGCGCACCTGCAAACCGCGGCGCCGTCAAGCGCCCGGAACCGGCAAAGGCTCCCGCCCGTCCGAAGGCCGATGACGGCCGCCGCCAGGGCAAGCTGACGCTGACGACCGCTTCGAGCGATGAGGATGGCGCACAGCGCGGCCGTTCGCTCTCGGCCATGCGTCGCCGCCAGGAGAAGTTCAAGCGCTCGATGATGCAGGAAACCCGCGAAAAGGTTGTTCGCGAAGTCATCCTGCCGGAGACCATCACCATTCAGGAACTGTCGCAGCGCATGTCCGAACGCGCCGTCGACGTCATCAAGTACCTGATGAAGGAAGGTCAGATGATGAAGCCCGGCGATCTGATCGACGCCGACCTGGCTGAACTCATCGCCAGCGAATTCGGCCACACCGTCAAGCGCGTTTCGGAATCCGACGTCGAAGAAGGCATCTTCAACGTTGCCGACGATGCCGGCGATCTGGAAAGCCGTCCGCCGATCGTGACCATCATGGGCCACGTCGACCACGGCAAGACCTCGCTGCTCGACGCCATCCGC
>CBFGOD010000529.1:0-2940 GCA_965650295.1 uncultured Shinella sp.
CAGATGATACCCTCGTCGATCGGCTCCAGCGGGTAGCCCGCATGCCAGAGGCGGTTGGCCACCGTCTTCGCCACCACATCGAGCGGAATGGCCGTCTCGCCGACCGCGGCCCCGACGCCGAGGGCGAACAACAGGAGGAGGAGCGCCGCGAAAGCGGCGCCCGTCCAAAGTAGAATGGGGCGATCGGAGATCACTTAGCGAGACCAGCCTTTTCAATTGCATCGGCCAGAAGCTCGATGCCTTCGATGGTGCGGATCGTCGGGCTCATCGCCTGGGCGTCCATGGCGAAGACATGGTTGTTCTTCACTGATGGCATGAGGCTTGCGACCGGGTCGGTCTTCAGGAAGTTGAGCTTGGCTTCAAGACTGTCGAGCGGATAACGGCGGCGGTCCATCGAGGCGGCGACGATCATCGTCGGGGCAGCCTTGGCGATGGTTTCCCAGCCGACCGTCGGCCACTCGTCATCGGTCTTGACGATGTTCTCGATGCCGAGCGCCGACATGATATAGCCCGGCGCGCCGTTCTTGCCCGCGACATAGGGATCGGCATCCGCAGCGCTGGAGAACCAGAATACGGCCGAAAGCTTGTCCTTGGCGACCAAGACCTTGGCGCGGGCCGCCGCTTCACGCGCCTTCAGCGCGGCAACGACTTCCTCACCCTTGTCCTGGATGTTGTAGATCTGCGCAAGCTCGCGGATCTCCTGATAGACGAGCTCCATGGTGAAGACCTGGTAGCGCACGCCGTCGGTCGCCGCATTGTTTTCCTTGCCGACGCAATCGGCCGGAGAGGTATAGACGGGAATGCCGAGTTCCTCGAACTGCTCGGGCTTGGCGACCACGCCTTCCGGACCGACCTGCCACTGGAACTGCACGGTGACGATGTCGGGCTTCTTGGCGAGTATGCTTTCGAAACTCGGGTCGTTGTCGGCGAGGCGTTCGATCTTGGCATTGACGTCCTCATAGCCCTTCAGGACCGGACTGAACCAGAGCGCAGTGCCCACCACCTTGTCGGCGAGGCCGAGCATGTAGAGGGTTTCGGTCGAGCTCTGGCCGATCGACACGGTCTTCGTTGGCGCCTTCTGGAAGGTGACCGGACGGCCGCAGTTCTGCAAAGTCAGCGGGTATTGCGTCTCGGCGGCCTGAGCCGTGCCGGAAGCGATCAGGGTCACCGCACCGGCGAGGGCGGAAACGAGGGATGCGGCACGCAGGGCCGCGGAAAACAGGGGCATGGATTTCTCCCGGAGAGTGAAGGCGTGCGGGCTCAGCCGATGAACCACGAAGGGTGCACCGAATGCGGTCGGGAGAAAACGAATGGGGGTCTGCCGCGGGCGGCAGGCTGGCTCGTCATGGCGTCTCCTGTTCCGGGCTTCCCCGCCCGTGACTTGGATTTTGGCTCTGACGGCAGGTCTCCTGGCTCACGGATATCTGATGCCTGTCTGCCTTCCCGCGCAAAATGCGCAGTGGCATGACGCAAAACGCGTCACGAGGACAGGCGGCAATCCGCCTACAGTTGCGGGGGCAGCCACGGAATGGGTCCCTGTTGGGTCGTCCGCACCGTGTTCCCTATTAATCCCCTGGGAGTCATCCTTCAGGGAACCGTCGTCCCATCCTTAGTCCGCGCCGTTCGGCGGCGTCAAGGTGAGGGTGACAATCAGCTTTCGAAATCCCCGAAGACATCCTGAAGGTGCGTCAGCCGGTCGACACGCTCGCTCACCTCGTCGCCCATTTCGACGATGACATTGCTGAGCATGAGATCCATGACCGCCGTCATGGTCGCGGCACCATCCCACAGCGGCCCGTGCGAGCCGGGCACGATGAGGCAGATATCGGAGACTTCAGGCCCCCAGGGGCAGAATTCGTCGGTCAGCAGCACGACCTTCACGCCGGCCCGCCGGGCCTCCAGCGCCAGCGGCCGGGCTTTGGCGGCAAAGCGGCGCACGTCATGCAGGAAGAGCAGCCGCCCCTCGACGGAGCCGTCGAGCACTTCGGCATAGGTGCCGTTCACGCCATCGACGAACTGCACGCGCGGGCGGGTATAGGAGAGCTGGCTTGCAAAATACTGCGCGATGCCGCGCACGTTCTGATAGGCGGCGACATAGACCTCGGTCGCGCCGATCAGCGCGTCGATCGTCTGCTGCCATTCCGGCGCCGTCGTGATGGCGTAGATTTCGCCGAGATTGTCGATCTGCTGCTGGATGAGGCCGGCGAGCAGCTTGCCGTCCTTGCGGTCCTGCTCCAGCCGGCCGACCTGTCCCTTGACCTGCCAGGCGGGGTTGGAGCTGCCGCGGCGCAGCTCGCTCTTCAGCTCGTCGAGCCCGTCGAAACCCATGCGGCGCAGATAGCGGCCGATGGTCATGGGCGAAAGCTCAAGGCGCTGCGCGATCGACCGCGCCGTCTCGAAGGGCAGCTCGGCGATGTTGCGCTCTATGTAATGGGCGATCAGCTTGTCGGATTTGGACCGCCTGAGGTCGTCGGACTGAACGAGCTTCAGAATGCGTTTCGACACGTCGCCCCTCTCTTCGAAATCCCGCCCGTTCAAAAACGGGCGGGTATCAACCGCACTCACACCGGGCTCATTGCGCCGTCTTGACCCGCGTCCAGACACGGTCCACCTGACGCAGAGCCGGGCCCAGATCCTCGAATATCTGGAGACGCGCCATCGTCTCGGCCGGCGGGTTGATTTCCTTGCTATTCTTGATCTTTTCCGTGGTCAATTCCCGCGCCGGCACATTGGCGGTGCCGTTCGTCTGTTGCGAGACGTTGAGAGCGACGATTTCAGGGCGCGTGTAGAATTGCAGGAACTTGAGCGCGTTGTCCTTGTTCGGCGCGCTCTTCAGCACGCAGATGTCCTCCTGGTACATGGTCGCCCCTTCCTCGGGGATCACGTAGCCCAGGTCCTTTTCATTGGCGAAGATATCCACCATCGCGCCGACGAAGGCAT
>CBFGOD010000530.1:0-2939 GCA_965650295.1 uncultured Shinella sp.
AGTGGATGAGCAGCTATCTCCCGAAGAAGGGCGCCATCGTCGAGGTAAACAACTGGGGTCAGCCGCAATTGCCGCCGAAGGCGGAGCGTATCTATGGCAAGCCCGGCAAAGGCGATTGCACGGCCATGTATCTCGACCGTGACGGCAAGGTGCAGACTGCTCACTTCCGGATGCCGGAGGTCAGACAAGCCAAGGGCAAGGCCGGTGCGACCGAGCTCGGCGGTGAGGACGGAAACGAGGGTATCGATGTTGCAGCCAAGACCCGGCCGGACGTGACCCGAAACGGCGTCGACATGATCGGCGATTTTCGCACGGACGCGCTGCATGAGGCGCTGGCCCGGGCGCCGATCAAGGACGATACCCTCTTGGCAATGCTGGTGCTTGCGTTTGCCGGGCAGAACGTCTCGGTCGACTCTGGCTCGGAAGCCTCCGGGCAACTCTACGGGTCCAGGCGGTTCGCCCGGCATGCCGTCCGGCTGATCGGCGAAAGCGGCAAGCTGGAGTTCGACATGGACACGCTTCGTGTCGTGGCCAGGTTGACCCTGATCGACGCCCTGTCGGCGCGGACAAATCGCTCGGACAGCGGCATCGTTGCCCGCATCGCCGGTGATACCATCGGCGCCGACGCCCATCTTCCGAACATGGGCACGGAAGAGTTCCTCGCGTGCCTCTCGCGCCCCGCGCTGGAAGCGTCCTGCGGTGGCACGAGTGTCGCCCCCCGCCCGCGCGTCAGGGACACCCGCGCTGCCCTTGTCGAGCACTTCAAGGACGAACGCTTCGTGCATCCGGCAGCCTTCTTCGCACCCGACGACGCGAAGCTGGCCGAGTGGCTGGTCAAGAACATGGAGCATGGCAGCGAGGAGGAAGATGCACCCATCGACGGACCGATGGGCGGCATCGAGGACGGCGCCGACGGTGAGTTTGATCCGTCGATCGAAGACGGCGCGGTCGACAAACCCCATGTTCCGGAAGGCGAGGACGGCGGCAACCCAGCCGAAACCGGGCTCGAAGAGCTGGATGACGCCGACGCTGACACCAGCACCGAGGATCCCGATACCGCGTACGGAATTGCGGCCGAGTAACCCTCTCCACAACGTCATTCTGATCGACACCGCCGCCGGCCATCACCGGCGGCTGCTTTGTCTCCACCACTCAAAATAGGAGCACACGCATGTCCGCGTCTTTGATTTATGACCTCGCCCCGATCGGCGCGATTGTTACCTGGTCCGACGGCACGCCCCGCCCGCCCGAACACCACCGGAAGATGCTTGCCGCCTGGGAAAATCGCAACAGCAAGGGTCGGCTGATCCAGAAGCAGGGCAAGCGTGGTATCGGCAATGTCTACCTGGCGCCGGTTTTTACGTTGCATGAGGGCGATTTCGGCGCCAATGGCGTCATCACTCTCCGTATCCACAGGACGTTCTCGCTCGACAGCAGCCTCACATTCAAGGTGATCGAGCGCCCGCAGCTCGGCCACATCAGGGTCTTCGACCGCGCCGGCGACAACGCTGAACTCGTCCACCTCGCCGCTAGTCGCCAATCGGCGGAGGAATGGTTGACCCGGCATGGCTATCCCAATGCCGTGTTGGAAGAGGTCACTGCCGATGAAGTGGCGGCCGCCCATGTCGAAGGGAGGGTCGCGGCATGAACACGCCTGCTGTCCAACCCAAAGTAGCCTCCACCCCTGATTTGCCAGGGCTGGAGTTCAGCCGCAGCGCCGATGGCCTGCCTGTCGCTCGTGTCGGCGATCTCGTTTTCGCCATGGTGTCGGGACGCGATGGCCAGCATTTTCTCGCCAGTGCCTGGCGGGTATCACGGCCGCTTTCCGAGCTCAAGCGCGACGACTTCTACTCGCATCATGGCGCCGTTGCCGATAAGACGGAATTTCGGGCACGGATGATCGAGCAGGCCGAGCACGTCCGAGACCTCCGGGCGCTCGCCCGGCAAACTGTCCGGATGAAGTGCTCCACGCCATGGGGACCGTCGCAGGTCGCCACCGTCTACGCGGAAGGAATCGTCTCCCACACAACGGCAGGACATGGCGGGATCAAGTTGTCCGACGAGCGTAATGTCAAAATCCATCCGATGCTGCATTGCGCCGGTGGTTGGTACGAAGAAGATGCCGCATGGGCCGCAGTTGCCCTTGCCTATCCGAACCTCTTTACCGGATACGAGCGCAAGTGCGCCGATAGGACGGTGCGGGATAGCTGGCCAGAGGCCTGGGAAGCCATTTTCGGCCGGCCACTTGGCCCCGGTGAATCCCATGAAAAGGATCGCCGCGCCTTTGAGCGCGAGCATGCCAGCGACTGGATCGTCATCTCCGCGCTGCGTTCGGATCAGCATGTCGGCATGACCGAGGTCATCGCCACGATCGGCGGGGTCCGGGCAACCGATGTGGAAGAACGCCGCCATCTCGTGCCAAGCGACGAGTACGAGGTTGGCCAATTTGGCTTCGTGATCGATACGGCACGGCACCCTACCTATGACGGACCCTCGTCGTTCGTCGGCTGGCAGGCGCGGGTGACCAGTCCATGAATCCGGTCAGTCCCCGCGTTCTTCTGTCCCGCATGGAGGCGGCGCGGCGAGAGACGCGCCATCATCTCGATCGCATTCACCGGCAGATCACGGGCCGGGCCGAGCGCATAGCGGTCACCGAGAAGGCGAAAGCCCGTTCGCACCGCCGGGGCGGGTCGCGGTGGACGCGCTCCGACGAACAGCTGTTTCAGGATCACGTTGAGAGGCTGACCTTCGAGCGGCGAACAGAAATCGCTGCCCTGGCTCGCAAACTCCAACGTCAGGAGCAGGCGATCGCCACCATGCGCATGACGCTCGGCGATGACGCGAACAGTGCGGCGGCGTGAGCCTGGCGGGGAGGGCGCGTTTTGGGACTGGCCGATGCGCTGGAGGAGGAATGCGGGCTGACGGTCTCAAGGGGTTCT
>CBFGOD010000531.1:0-2933 GCA_965650295.1 uncultured Shinella sp.
AGGGCAGCATCTTCGTGATGTGCTCCTGTTCCGACAGACCGAAGCCCGGCATATCGGCAACGCCGAGGCGCTTTGCCAGTTCCTCGATGACGAAGAGATTGGTGCGCACCGTCGCGGGCGGCTCGACGAGTTTCGGGCCGAGGATGATGTGCTGGTGGCCGCCGCCGCGATAGATATCGTCATGCTCGACGAACATGGTGGCGGGCAGCACGATATCGGCGAGCTTGGCCGTATCGGTCATGAACTGCTCGTGCACCGCCACGAAGAGATCATCACGCAGAAAACCCTGTTTGACGAGGCGCTGCTCGGGCACGACGTTCACCGGATTGGTGTTCTGGATCAGCATGGCGGTGACGGGGCCGCGGTCACGCAGCGCAACGGCGTCGCCCGTCAGGATGCGGCCGATCTGCGACTGGTCGAGCATGCGGATATCGGGATCGACGAACTTCGAGCCCGTCAGCTCCGCCTTGCGCAGGTGGAAGATGGCGGAATTGCTGTGGAAGGCGCCGCCGCCTTCATATTGCCAGGAGCCGAGGACGGTGGCGACGGACAATGCCGCATGCATGGAGACGGCGCCGTTGCGGCTGCGGGTAAAGCCGTAGCCGAGGCGGAAGAAGCTCTTCTTCGTCTGCCCGACGAGGGCGGCGAAGGCTTCGATTTCGCCGGCAGTCAGACCGGTGATCGCGGCCGCCCATTCCGGCGTGCGGGTGGCGAGATGCGCTTCGAGGCCGGCGGGATCGTCGGCGAATTTCGCCATATAGGCGCGGTCGGCGTAACCGTCGCGGAAGGCGACGTGCATGGCGGCGCAGGCGAGCGCGGCATCCGTGCCGGGGCGCAGCTTCAGCGCGATGTCCGCCTGCTTCATCGTCGGGTTGTCGTAGATGTCGATGACGACGATCTTGGCGCCGCGCTCCTTGCGGGCCTTGATCGCGTGGGTCATCACGTTGACCTGGGTGGAGACCGCATTGGTGCCCCAGATGACGACGCAATCGGACTTCGCCATTTCGCGCGGATCGGGGCCGCGCAGGGTGCCGGCGCCCATGACGAAACCGGTCCAGGCCGGGTTGGTGCAGATACTGTCGAAAAAGCCGGAATAGCGCTTGGCGTGGCGCAGGCGCTCGATGGAATCGCGCTGCACGAGGCCCATCGTGCCGGCGTAGTAGTAGGGCCAGACCGCCTCCACGCCATGGGCCTGCTCGGCCTTGACGAAGCTTTCGGCGATGGCGTCGAGGGCGGCCTCCCAGGAGATATCGGCCCATTCGCCGCTGCCCTTGGCGCCCCTGCGCACCATCGGCTTCATCAGGCGATCGGGATGATAGAGCCGCTCGGCGTAGCGTGCGACCTTGGCGCAGATGACGCCGGCCGTGTAGCTGTTGTCGGCACTGCCCTTGACGCGTCCCATGCGGCCATCCGCACCGATCTCGACATCGAGGGCGCAGGTGGAGGGACAATCGTGCGGACAGGCAGAATGGCCGATCCGCGGTTTTCCGAGATGGGGGGTCGCAACGTTCATGGCTTTTCTATATTGCAGAGCGGAAAGCCCCAAAAGGCAAATCATTCTACCATCGCAACAATTCATCGTCGCATCAGAGCATTTGATCGCGCGGGGACCGCATGAACTATCGCCACATCTACCATGCCGGAAATTTCGCCGACGTCCTGAAGCACGCCGTGCTCGCCCGCCTCGTCACCTATATGCAGGGCAAGGACAAGGCGTTCCGCGTGCTCGACACCCATGCCGGCATCGGGCTCTACGATCTGTCGAGCGAAGAAGCGCAGAAGACCGGGGAATGGCTCGACGGCATCGGGCGGCTGCTGGCCGAGGACCTGCCGCCCGCGGTGGCCGCCGTTCTTGAACCTTATCTCAAGGTCGTCAACGAACTGAATCCGGAAGGCGGGCTAACCCATTATCCCGGCTCGCCAAAACTCGCCCGCATGCTCTTCCGCCCGCAGGACCGGCTCTCGGCGATGGAGCTGCATCCCGACGACTACGAGACGCTGCACCGCCTCTTCGACAACGATTTCCAGAGCCGCATCACCCATCTCGACGGCTGGCTGGCGCTCGGCGCGCATCTGCCGCCGAAGGAGAAACGCGGCATCGTGCTGGTCGATCCGCCCTTCGAGATCGAGGGGGAATACGAGCGGCTGGTGGACGGGCTGGAAAAGGCCGTGCGACGCTTTCCCGGCGGGGTCTATTGCCTGTGGTATCCGCTCAAGAAGAACGCGCCCATCGCCGAATTCCACAAGGCGCTGAAAGAGACGGCCATTCCGAAGATGCTTTGCGCGGAACTTACGGTGAAAAGCGACCGCGGGACGACCGGGCTGACCGGCTCCGGCCTCATCGTCGTCAACCCGCCCTACACGCTGAAGCAGGAACTCGACGTGCTCTTGCCCTTCCTGAAGGAGCGGCTGGCACAGGACCGTTTCGCCTCAGCGCGGTCGTTCTGGCTTACAGGCGAGACGAAGGCCTCTTGACCTTTGCCCTCCGGCGGCAACAATCCCGCGCCGAACCGGGAGACTTTTATGACGCCTTCGCCTGCTGCCGACGAATGACGAAAAGACGGCCCTGCCTCTTTGCCCGACCTCTGTGGCTGGCCTTTGCGGGCCTGCTTGCGCTCGCCGGCTGCGGCGAGGACAAGCCGGCGGAAAAACCGCGCGTGGAGGAAGGCCGCAAGGTGCCGCAGACGCCGGCAAAGGTTCCTGTCGGCACGGGATTCGATTTCTACGTGCTCTCGCTCTCGTGGTCGCCAAGCTGGTGCGCGGAAAACGATGCCGGCGGCAAGACGCAGCAGTGCCGCAGAGGCAACGATTACGGCTTCATCGTGCATGGCCTGTGGCCGCAGAACGACCGCGGCTATCCGGAATTCTGCCGCACGCGCGAGCCTGATCGCGTACCGGATGGTCTGGGCCGCACCGTGCTCGACATCATCCCC
>CBFGOD010000532.1:0-2915 GCA_965650295.1 uncultured Shinella sp.
TGAGGGCGACGAGGCCGACGAAGCCGACGAGAATGACGAGGGCAACGAAGGCAACGAGAATGACGAGGGCGACGAAAACGACGAGAATGACGAGAATGATGAGGGCGACGAAGGCGATGAGGACGATGAAGGCGATGAAGGCAACGAAGGCGATGAAGGCGACGAAACGTAAGGCGAGCTGACAGGCTTGCCCCGCGCTCCCGCTGGCCACCCTCGCCGGTGGGATGCGCTTCGACGAAAAGGGAAGCCCGGTTCGCCGGGCTTTTTCACGTCCGCAGCCGATTTGCGGCGATCAGAGCGGGTGCGTTTGCAAATTATCCGCGGTATGTGCCGCAGGCGACGAATGGAATGATGACCCCGTCCGTTAGAAAGTCAGAATAGTCCGATATGTGTTGTCGGATTGCTGCCCGTGGGAGGGACGCCCCCTCCCGGTGCGCTGGTTGGCGATAGGACGGAGGGTGCGATGGATCTGCCTTCGTTTGATTCGGTTCTGACAGCGATCTACGAGACCGCCGTCGCGCCCGATCCCTGGAACGATGTGCTTTGCAAGGTCGCCGACTTCTGCGGCGGGGCGAATGCGGCGCTCGTTTACGACTATCCGGAATGTGGTTTCTCCGGCGTCGTGACGCCACGGGCAGACCCCGCTATCGTGTCCGAATATCGCCGTCACTGGTGGAGCCTCAATCCGATCATCGACACGAGGGGTAAGGTAGGGGTTGTGCGCAGCCTCGACGATTGTGGCCGCGAGGCATATTTCGCCAGCGCCTTCCACAATGAATTCTGGCGCCGAACGGGGCTTGGAGCCGAGCGGCTGGCGAGCAACATCATCAATGACGGGCATAGTCATTGCTGCCTGATCCTCCAGGCGTCGGTCAGGCATGATGAACTCGAATCCGAAAATCGAAAGCGGTTCGAGCGCCTTGTGCCCCATGTAGCTCGTGCGATCGAGGTCGGCTCGAGGCTTCGGAAACTTGACTTCGATCTCTGGCTGGAAGCGCGGCCCGGCGGGCCGTCGGCAATCGCCACCTTCGGCATAAGCGCGGATGGTGGTCTTGTCTTCGCCAACAGGATCGGCGAACTCATGCTGCACGGTGATGGACCATTTGCCGTGAGGTCGGGCCGGCTATGCTTTGCAAGAGCGCCCGGGCAGGCGGCCTTGGATCATGCGATACGCAATTCCCTTGCCGGCAGATCCAACGCGGCATCCTCTGTTGAAACGATGGCGCCGTCAGGACATCGTCGGGTCTACAAGCTTTGCATCGCGTCATGCCTTGCCGGCATGCCGGCGATGCCGGTTCCCGGTGTCCGCGCCCTGATCCTCGTCGAAGAGGAAATCGATGAGATTGCTGTCAGAATTGAGAACCTGCGGCGCGCCTTCGGCCTGACCAACGCGGAGGCGAGGCTGACGGTCGAGATGCTCGAATGTGACGGGCGGTCGGCGGCGGCCAAGCGCTGCGGAATATCCGCAAATACGGCACGCACGCATCTTTCACGCATCTTCGAAAAGGTCGGCGTCAACAAACAGACACAACTGATTGCAGTCGTCAGCCATGCCTTGTCGGCGCGCTAGTTATTGCCGTTCTCCGCGAAGGCGGATGACGTGGTGAAGGGAGCAGCGTCGACTGCTCCCTTTTTTGTTTTGCACTGCTGGGCTGCTGCTAGACCAAGATGAAGTCGCTCGCGGCCAGTGTAGAGACGTTGTCAAACGTCGCGAGAAGGACCGATTCCTCGTCGCCGCCCTTGCCGTCTGCGTCGAACCAGAGCCGATGCGTGTCCTTTTCATAAAGGAAGGTGGGGCCGGATGTCGTGAAGACGGCCTCGTCGGCAAGCACGAGCTTGATAGTCTGTCCGGCGCCCAGACCGAAGCCCGTATCGTCGATGGCGATCTTGTCTTCGCCGCGCTTGAAGTCGGTGATCTGATCGCCGCCATCGGTGATGTAGTTGAACTGGAACGTGTCCTTGCCAGTCCCGCCCGTGAGAAAATCGCCGCCGGAGCCGCCAATCAGCGTATCGTTTCCACCGCGTCCCTGCAAAACATCGTCCTTGCCGCCAGCCGAGATCCATTCGCTCGCGTTCGAGCCCCGGATGTCGTCATCCTGGCTGGTGCCCCAGAAGCGCTCGATGTTCTTGACCGTGAGGCCACGTGCAAGGCCGTCGTTTTTGGAGTTGTCGAGCAGGTCGAGCTTCACGGAGGCGTCATAACCGTAATAATTGAAGTCCAGCGTGTCGATGCCGGTGCCGCCGTCGAAGACGTCCTTGCCGGTGAACTCGTTTCGGGTGAACCCGTCATCTCCCGCCCCGCCCAGAAGCGTGTCGTTGCCGGCGTCGTCATAGAGGAAATCCTTTCCGTTCCCGCCATTGAGCGTGTCGTTGCCTGCATTGCCGCGCAGCACATCGTCGCCAGTGCCGCCGGTGACGACATCGTTGCCCTTCGTGCCGACGAAGTCGAGCGCCTCCATGCCGGAAAAGGATGTGGTGGCGTTCACCTTCACCGTGCCGGTGCCAAAGGAAAACTTGACGCCGGTCGTCAGGGCCGAGACATCGACATAGACCCTATCCGTGCCGCTGCCGCCTATCGCGGTATCGCCGCTGTTGATATGGACGTAGTCGTTGCCGGCACCGGCATCGATGGTATCGGCATCCGTATCGCTGTTCGTTCCCGCCGCCCAGATCGTGTCCGAACCGTCACCGCCCTTGAGATTGTCGCGACCGTTGCCGCCATAGATCCAGTCGTCTCCGCCGAGGCCTGAAAGCGTGTCGTTGCCATCATTGCCATCGAACGTATCGGAAAGATTGCCGCCGGTCAGCCTGTCGGCACCCGACCCGCCGGTGATGTCGACGCGTTCGAAATTCTTGAGCGTGGCGTCGCCATTGACCAGCGTGGCATTGGTGCTCAGCGTGAATGTCAGCGCCCT
>CBFGOD010000533.1:0-2914 GCA_965650295.1 uncultured Shinella sp.
ATCGTCAACGACGTGCACGGCTTGCAGCGCGAGCCCGATATCGCCCGCGTCACGGCCGAAACGGGGGCGGGGCTCTGCATCATGCATACGGGCCGCGACCGCGAGAAAATGGCCGATGTGGTCGAGGACCAGTATCTCTTCCTCGGCCGCTCGCTGGAGATCGCCCGCGAGGCCGGTATTGCCCGCGATGCCATGGTGCTCGATCCCGGATTCGGCTTTGCCAAGGATACCGAGGAAAATCTCGAGCTGATGGCCCGCTTCGGCGAACTTTTCGGCTTCGGCCTGCCCATCCTCGCCGGCACGTCGCGCAAACGCTTCGTCGGCGCCGTGACGGGCCGCGAGGCGGCGGAGCGGGATGTCGGCACGGCCGCGACGACGGCGTTGCTGCGTGTCGCAGGTGCGGCGGTGTTTCGGGTGCACGATGTCGCAATCAACAGGGATGCGCTTGCCATGGCGGATGCTATGCTTACCGCAAAGCGCACGGTGAAGGCGCGCGAAGAACCCGCCTGACCACAGCCAGACAGGAAAAAACCATGACCACCACCTACACGATCACGCTCAAGAACTGCGCCTTCTTCGCCCGCCATGGCCTGCATGACGCGGAAGAGTTTCTGGGCCAGCGCTTCTTCGTCGATGCGGAGCTCGAAGTCCGTCCCTCGCAGCCGCTCTCCGACGACGCCATCGAATCGACCGTCGATTACGGTGTGGCCTTCCAGGAAATCGAGAAGATCGTCACCGGCCAGCGCCGTTACCTCATCGAGGCGCTGGCGCAGGAGATCGCCACGGTGCTCTGTGCCCGCTTCCCGCAGATTTTCCGCGCGCGCATCACGGTGCGCAAGCCGAACGCGCCGGTGCCCGGCGTGCTGGATTACGTTCAGGTGACCGTCGATCATGTCGTCTGAAATCTTCCACCGGGCCTCGCTCGGCCTCGGCGGCAATATCGGCGATCCCGTGCAATCCATGGCCGAGGCGCTGCGAGCGCTCAATGCGCGGTCGGATTGCCGCGTGACGGCCGTCTCGCGGCTCTACCGCACGCCGCCTTGGGGCAAGACCGATCAGGATTGGTTCTTCAACGCCTGTGCGCTGGTGGAGACTGCGCTTGCGCCCGAGGCGCTGCTCGACACCTGCCTCGGCATCGAGCGCGACATGAAGCGCGAGCGCAAGGAGCGCTGGGGGCCGCGCACCATTGATATCGATGTTTTGACCTATGAGGGTGTGGAGCAGTCCGGCGGGCGCTTGGAATTGCCGCATCCGCGCATGACGGGGCGCGGCTTCGTTCTGATGCCGCTTTCGGATATTGCGCGGGATCTGGTCGTCGCGGGACGCACGATCGGTGACTGGCTTCAGGAGGCGGATATTGCGGGCATCGAGCCGGCGAGCGCCGGCTCCGAATGGTGCCCGCTTACGTAATCGAGCTTACTTGATCGAGCCGACGGCGATGTCGTCGAGATTGCGGTTGAGCGCGACGCCGATGACAGGAACCATCTTCTCGCCGCCCTTCACTGAGATGGTGATGGCGAGCTTGTTGTCGCTTTCAAGCCGGGCGATCATTGCGCCGTTCAGCTTCTGGCGGTTGATGCCGACGACGACCTTGTTGCCGGCGACCTGGCCGGATGTGATGTCGAGGCCCTTGCCGGCTGCGCCGTCGAGGAACTTGCCCTTGTAGGTGCCGCCCGCCTTGGTGATCAGCGCCGACATCGGCTGCTTGAAGACGCCGACGCGGCAGAAGCCATCGAGCTGGATGCCAGAACCCTTGGCGGGTGCGGTGTCGCCCGTCAGGTCGCAGGCGAATTTGGTGCCCTTGTACTTGCCGGCGACGATCTCGCCCTTGCCGGACCAGCTGCCCGTGACCTGCTCGAAGAAGGCCTTGTCACGCGTGCCGGCAGACGCCGGGAGGACGAAAGTGGAGGCTGCAACGAAGGCCGCTACGGAAGCGCGGGCGATCAAAGAGGTGCGCGGGTACATGAACGATCCTTGATGGGCGACGGCCATTCGGCCTCATTTGGTGCGACGAGATTTGCGCGAAAATGGTTAATGGACGGTTTCCGGCGCCCTTGTCATTCATCATTTGCTAGGATTGTCTTCCTGGAAAACCGGGATGTTGCAAGACGGTCACGTCTCGTCGCGCCGGCTGTTGCCGGAGCCCGGCGTCAGGTCGCCGATGAAATCGCCGATACCGGGGCGTTTCAGCGCGCGAAACGGCATCGGGCGGCAGAGGTCCATGGCTGCAATACCGATCCGGGCCGTCATCAGGCCGTTGATGACGCCTTCACCGAGGCGGGCGGAGAGTTTCGAGGCCAGCCCATGGCCCAGCACTTGCTGCACGAGGCTATCGCCCATGGCGATCGAGCCGGTGACGGCGAGATGGGCGATGACGTCGCGCATCAGCCTGAGCATGCCGAGCTTGCCCGGCCGGCCGCCGTAGAGTTCCGCCATGCCGCGCACCAGCCGGCTGCTTTCGTAGATGACATAGCCGAGATCGACCAGCGCGCGGGGGCTGACGGCGGTGACGATGGAGACGCGTTTCGCCGATCCGAGGATGAGCGCGCGCGCCTCGCGGTCGAGCGGCCCCATCAGTTCGCGTTCGGCGAGATCGACGAGATGAGCCGAATCGATGATCTCGCCCTCCGTCTCGGCAAGCCGCGTGCGGCCGCGCGCCGTCTGCGGGCGGGCGGAGAGGAGCGTGACGAGGCGGGCAACGATGGCACGGCCTGCCGCCGGTTTCGGCGCGGCGATGGCCTCCGTGACATCGCGCTTCAGGTCCTGCACGGCGGCAAGGCGGCGCAGACCCCAGGCCTCGCGCAGCACGACGCCAAGAAGGGCGAGCACGGCGACGACCGTCGCGCCGATGGCGAGATAGCCGAGCCAGTCGTTGCGGCTGAACAAGTCGCGGATCAGCGCATCGACCCAGAGG
>CBFGOD010000534.1:0-2912 GCA_965650295.1 uncultured Shinella sp.
TCCTCGGCCTCACTGTGGGCATGACGCGGCCGCAACGCAAGCAGGTGGCACTGCGCGGCTCCATCATCGCGTTTTGCATCCTCGCCGTCTTCGCGCTGACGGGTGCCGGCGTGCTATCGCTGCTCGGCATCTCCATCGGCGCCTTCCGCATAGCCGGCGGCCTGCTGCTCTTCTGGATCGCCTTCGAAATGATCTTCGAGCGTCGCAACGAGCGCAAGGAGAAGACCAGCGAGGTGGCGATTACCCGCGATCACATCCACAATATCGCCGTCTTCCCGCTCGCCCTGCCGCTGATTGCCGGCCCCGGCGCGATCTCCGCGACGATCCTGCTGTCGGGCTCCTTCCCCTCCGCTATCGAACGCACCGCTCTCATCGGCGTTCTCGCGCTCTGCATCGGCATCCTGTTCCTGGCGCTCGTCATCGCCGACCGTATCGACCGCTTCCTCGGCAATACCGGCCGGGCCATCCTGACGCGCCTGCTCGGCGTCATCCTGGCAGCATTGGCGGTGCAGTTCGTCGTGGACGGGGTGAAATCGGCCTTCGCACTCTGACGCGCCTAGGGCTGCGAGAGATAGGCCGGCGGCACGGCATCCGTCAGCCAGACGCCATTCTCCGCCTGCCAGAACACGAGACCATCGGCCTGCATCTGTTCGGCCGCAACCGTCAGCACGACAGGCTTGCCGTGCCGCTGGCCAACCTTTCCGGCCGTCATAGTGTCCGCCGAAAGATGCACCTTCTGCCGCCCCTGCGGCAGCAGGCCTTCCCGCAGGATCGCCTCCAGCGCGCTAACCGCCGTTCCGTGATACAGAGTGTCCGGCGGCGCGATCGGCATAAGACCGAGATCGACAGGCACCGAATGCCCCTGCGCGGCCCGGATGCGCAGCCCGTCTTCGGAAAGCGTGAAGCGCTGCTTGTCGCTTTCGGCGACGACGGCGCGCAGCCGCACCTCATCGATGTCGCGCCCCGCAAGCCGCGCCTTGGCGATCAGCTCGTCCACCGCCACCCAGCCGCCCGCATCCAGCGTGATACCGATCGCCTGCGGCTCATGCCGGAGCACGAGGCTGAGAAATTTGCTGATATCCTTGCTCATACGATCCTCGACCTGCATCTGCCGCAGCTGCAATCCGTGTCAGTGCAGCGGAAACGCACCACCGCGCGCATCTATTCGCTACGTCTTTCAAGGCTTTGGCAATCGACTAGGAAGCCTATCCGCCCGATAAATTCCTTCTCCTACGCGTGGTAAGGCAACGGCGAATGGACGAGAGCGCCAAAAAAGCCTGGAGCGTCCGCCCTGCCCTTTGGCGCCGCTTGTGCCCTTCCAGAAACGGCGAAAGCGACAGCCAAACGCTTCTTCGCAAAGGCTCTTCGCTCTCGTCAGAGCCTGAAGGCACATAAGGCCGCACCCGGCATCAGGGATTGTCCGCAAACCATTTGACGATGGAAGGCATGTTCTCCTCGAAACCGCCGGGCAGAAACACGTTGAGCAGGCCGACACGTTCCTCCGTCCGGTTTTCGAAATCGTGCATCACGCTTGCGGGAATGCGCACGAAGCTGCCGGTCGGCGCCTCCAGCCAGTCCTCGCCGGCCAGAATGCTCGCCACGCCTGAAAGTACGTAGAAGAGTTCGACATTGTCCGCATGGGAATGGGCGCCCGGTCCCGATGTCCTCGGCTCCAGCCACCATTCGGAAACGCAATAGGCATTGTCCGTCTCACCGTGATCGGCCTTGAAGACGGCATTCATGCGCCCGAGCGCATAGGTTCGCCCCTCGCCCGGCCGGAGGAAAAGCACGTCCGTCTCGGTCTTTTCCATGCCCCACCGCGCCTCCCGCGCAATCGACTGCACCAAAGAAAAAGGCCGGCTCGTGGCCGGCCTTTCGTCCGTTCTCAGAACGGAATGTCGTCATCCATATCGCGCGACAGCGAGCCACCGCCGCCCGAGCGGTTGCCACCGCCGCCGCTGCTGCTTCCACCGCCCGACGACGGACGCGAGCCGTAATCGTCGTAGCTCGGCGCGCCGCCGCCGAAATCGTTGCCGCCCCGGCCCGCACCGCCGCCTTCGCCGCGTCCATCCAGCATGGTCAGCGTCGAATTGAAGCCCTGCAGCACGATTTCCGTCGAATACCGGTCGTTGCCGTTCTGGTCTTGCCACTTGCGGGTCTGCAGCGCGCCCTCGATATAAAGCTTGGCGCCCTTCTTCACATATTGCTCGACGACCTTGCACAGGCCCTCGTTGAAGACGACGACGGTGTGCCATTCGGTCTTCTCGCGGCGCTCGCCGCTGTTGCGGTCGCGCCAGGTTTCCGATGTCGCGATGCGCAGGTTGGCGATCGGCGTACCGGATTGCGTGCGCCGGATTTCCGGGTCCGCACCCACGTTCCCGATCAAGATCACCTTGTTGACGCTTCCAGCCATACCCGTACTTCCCGTTGTCGCGCCGGGCTCATGGCGCCCGACATCATTTCACTACACGAATGCGGCATCTTATCGGCTGCCGCGCCGCCGCGCCGCCCCGCAAAAGGGATAATCCACAGATCAATTGCGAAATTTCGTTCTTTTTTTGTTCTAATAATTCCCTACACTCTTGTCAACCGAATCGGAAACGGGCACGGAATCTTCTGACCGCGCAATGGACAGGCCCCGATCAATCCCTACATAGGGGCCTACCCCTTTTAAGAATGCGCAACGACTTCTGACGCTGGACACCATGAGCGAACTCAAGACTATTTCCATTCGCGGCGCACGCGAACACAATCTCAAGGGCATCGATCTCGACCTGCCCCGCAACAAGCTGATCGTGATGACCGGGCTTTCGGGCTCCGGCAAATCGTCGCTCGCCTTCGACACGATCTATGCCGAGGGCCAGCGCCGCTATGTCGAGAGCCTGTCGGCCTATGCGCGCCAGTTCCTCGAG
>CBFGOD010000535.1:0-2910 GCA_965650295.1 uncultured Shinella sp.
ATCTTGGGTGTCATGGAGTTCGGGAACCATTGCTAAAAGGTTGTCGGCCCGCGGACGGGCGGTTCTGATACACAAACGTATTCCGGTAAATATCCGGTGAATGGAGAAGGGCAAGGCCTCTACCCAATGTTCTCAGTATGGACAGGCGGGCATGCCGCTGGCAACATGGGCGACGCAATGATTTCAAGGCATGGTAAAGGACTGCAATGGCGGAGGCCTCAAGCGAAAACAGCCACTTCGAAGTGCTGGAGCCGGTTTCGCAGAGCGTGCCCCTCGTCTTCAACTCGCCCCATAGCGGCCGCCGTTATCCACAGGGCTTCCTTGCGCAGTCACGGCTGGATGCGCTCGGCATCCGCCGTTCGGAAGATCATTATGTCGATGAGCTGTTTTCCGTAGCGCCGGCCCTCGGTGCGCCGATGCTGATCGCGCATTTCCCGCGCGCCTGGCTTGATGTCAATCGCGAGCCCTATGAGCTCGATCCGCGCATGTTCAACGGCGCGCTGCCCTCCTATGCCAATATCAACTCCATCCGCGTCGCCGGTGGTCTCGGCACCGTGCCGCGGGTCGTGGCGGAGAATATGGAGATCTACCGCCACCGCTTTCCCGTCGAAGAGGCGCTGGAGCGGGTGGAGACGGTCTACAAGCCCTATCACGACTGCCTGCGCCGTCTCGTCGTGCGCACGCATCTGACATTCGGCTTCTCGGTGCTGATCGATTGCCACTCCATGCCGGGCAACATCCGCGTCGCGGGCTCGGGGCTCCGGCCGGATTTCATCATCGGCGACCGTTACGGCACCAGCGCTTCGGGCGAGTTGTCGCGCACCGCCATGCGGCTCTTGGAGGACATGGGCTTCACCGTCGTGCGCAACAAGCCCTATGCCGGCGGCTTCATCACCGAGCATTACGGCCGGCCCGCCAAGGGGCTGCATGCCCTGCAGATCGAGGTGAACCGCGCTCTTTACGTCGATGAAACGACGCTCGCCAAACGGCCGGACTTCGCGGTGTTGCAGACGGCGATCTCGGCCTTCCTGCAGGACTTTTCCGAGCATGTCGAGGAATATGCCGCAGACCGGGCGCTTGCCGCCGAATAGGCCCGCTTCCCTTTCAAAAAAAACCGCGCTTGCGGCGCGGTTCAAGTCTAGGGAGGAAACACCCACGGAGGGCATTTACAGTCGGTGAAGACTGTAAGGAAAAGATAATGTTGCGCTGCACAAGAGTCAAGCGCAACTGCGGGATAAGTTTGCGATTCGTTAAGCAAGAATGTTGCGCTGTCCTTCCTGCCGCTTTTGCGTCAATCCGGTTCCGTTTTGCCTGACGATGCAGTATTGAGAGGCGTGAAAAATCCCTCCGAGAGAGCCTCCATGTTGCCTGATCGCGCCTTTTTCGACCTTCTTGCCGAGGCGGCCAAGAAGGAAACCCTGCCGCGCTTCCGCGTCGGCGCCGATGTCGTCAACAAGGAGGCCGCCGGCTTCGACCCGGTGACGGAAGGTGACCGCAACGCCGAGACGTCGATCCGTGCGCTCATCGAACAGCATTTCCCCGACCACGGCATTCTCGGCGAAGAGCATGGCTCGGTCGGCCTCGACCGCGAATATGTCTGGGTCATCGACCCGATCGACGGCACGCGCGCCTTCATTTCCGGCGTTCCGGTCTGGGGCACGCTGATCGGCCTCTATCGCAACGGCGACGCCGTGATGGGTCTGATCGACCAGCCTTTCACCGGCGAGCGCTATTTCGCCGATGGCAAGGCCTCGCATTATGCCGGCCCTGATGGCACGAAGGTTCTCTCGACGCGGGCCTGCAACAACCTGTCGGATGCGATCCTGTTCACGACGTCGCCGCATCTGTTCAAGGATAGCGGCAAGACCCGGTTCGAGGCCGTGCAGGACAAGGTGCGGCTGTTCCGCTACGGCGTCGATTGTTACGCCTATGCGCTGCTGGCGGCGGGACATATCGATCTCGTCGTGGAATGCGGGCTGAAGCCTTATGATGTCGGCGGCCTCATTCCGGTCATCGAGCAGGCGGGCGGCATCATCACGACGTGGGATGGCGGGCCGGCGGAGAATGGCGGCGAGATCATCGCGGCCGGTAGCCGTGCGGTCTATGACCAGGCGATGGCCATCCTGAATCCTTGAGGTGATCAGGCGCCGAGGCTGGTTTCATCGGCGTCGCTGCCGGGTATGAAGGCGTCGATCGCCGCCAGCGCCTGGGCGCGGAACCGGTCGGATTCCTGGAACAATTCATGTTTTGCGCCGTCGATCTCGATGAGGCGGGCGGCGCGGAAAATGCGGGCGAGGTTACCGATCGTGGCGCGGGGCACCAGCTTGTCTGCCGTCGGGCAGAGAATGAGGGTCGGGATGCGGATGCGCGTCAGGTGATCCTGATGCGTCACGCGTGCCATGGCCTTCAGCGTCTCGTTCAGCCAGCGCGCGCTCGGCCAGCTGATCGACAGTTCCGGATGTTCGGTGAAGATCGCCGTGTTGCGCGCGAAACGCCGCGCATCCGAGGTGACGACATTTTTAGCGAAATCGAGTGACGGGTTGCCCTTGCGGAAGGTGCGCCGGCCAAGGCCGAACAGCGAGGCGAGGCGGGCGATGATGGTGATCTTGCGCTGGCTCATCGACTGGCCGCCGAGCGCGATGAAGGGCGCGGCAAGCACCATGCGTTCGATGCGGTTTTCCAGCTCCGGCGCTTGCGAGAGGGCGACGAGGGCACCCGTCGAATGGGCGACGATGTAGAAGGGCAGGCGGGCATCCGGCAGAACGATCTTTTCGAGGAAGAGCGTAAGGTCGGCCTCGTAATCGGAAAAGCGGGCGACATGGCCGGCGCGGCTGGGAGATATCAGCCGGTCCGAACCACCCTGGCCGCGCCAGTCGAAGGTGGCGACCCACAGGCCGCGCGCTGTGAGAT
>CBFGOD010000536.1:0-2903 GCA_965650295.1 uncultured Shinella sp.
CGCCTCGCGCATCTTCCTCGAACACGCCGCAAGCATCGTGCGCGCGAACGGCGGCACGATCATGAATGCCGACGTCTCGCTGATCGCCGAGGCGCCGAAAGTCGGCCCGCACCGCGATGCGATGCGCCAGAACCTCTCGGATTTCCTCGGCATTTCCATCGACCGCTGTTCGGTGAAGGCAACGACCAACGAGAAGATCGGCTTCATCGGCCGCCGCGAAGGCATCGCCGCCATCGCCACCGCCACGGTCGTCTACAGGGGAACCGAAGCATGAGTTTCTGGCCTGAGGATATCGAAGACACCGCACGCAGTATCGTTGCCGATTTTGCCGAGAAGAAGCTGCTGATCGCCACCGCCGAATCTTGCACCGCAGGGCTGATTGCCGGCGTGATCACGGAGATCCCCGGCTCGTCAAACGTCTTCGACCGCGGCTTCGTCACCTATTCCAACGAGGCCAAGCGCGAAATGATCGGCGTCGCCAATGCGACGCTGAAGGCGCACGGCGCCGTCTCGCGCCCGACCGCGCTGGAAATGGCGCAGGGCGCCATCGGCAATTCCGGCGCCAATATCTCGATTGCCGTGACCGGCATTGCCGGTCCGGGCGGCGGCACGGAGGAAAAACCGGTCGGTCTCGTCCACCTCGCCGCCGCGCGCACCGGCCGCGAGACGCTGCATCGGGAGATGCGCTATGGCGATATCGGCCGCAATGCCGTCAGGCTTGCGACGGTGCGCACCGCACTGGAAATGCTGATCGAGATCGCGCGGGACTAATTCGGGCAGAGCGAATAGATGTTCATGGCGAAATTCGCCTCGTAGCGCGCCGTATCTGCCCAGAAAACCTGCCCCTCCGGGAAATTTTTCGCGAGGAAAGCATCGACGCTCGCCTTCTGCTTTTCGGCGAGCGCCTTGTAGTCAGCTGTCTTGCGCTTTTCGGTGATGCATTTCGTGAAATCGGGAATGGGGCTTGTCCGCTCCACGAAAAGCGCCTCGAAATCGCTGGAACTCAAGGCCTTGCCGATCTCGACGGCCGCGATCTTGCGGGCCGCCGGCGCGGGCAGCACGATATCGAACGTCTCGACGTGGAAAAAATCCCCAAGGCGCCGGTCCTCATCGCCAAGTTCCGCCCCCTCGACGGTATAGGCCTTGCCGACGAGCTTGTAGCCGCTCGCCTCGAAGGCCAGACGCGCCGAGACCTTCACTTTCAACGCCTTCTCGCGCTCCGGCTTCTGGTCCTTGAAGAGCGGAGGCTGCAGCGTCTCCGTGTCCACGATGCGCATCTCGCCGCCGACATCGATCGCCGCCGGATCGGAGGAATAGGCATGACGGGTGTTGTAGAAGGCCAGCATTTCCGCTTCGCGGGTGGGGAAGAAGGCACGATCCAGATAAACCGGATTTCTGGGCAAGCCGTCCTCCCTGCCCTGGATCGTCATCTTCACGTCCGGCCCGATACGATAGCTGCCGGCGAGCGGCCGGTTCTGTTCGTCGAGAAGCAGGATGTAGTCACCCGGCGCTTCCTGCGCGGCCGCAGGCGTTGAGAGCAAGGCGATCAGGGCGAAGGAAGCGAACCGGGTGACCATGCCCCGGTAACGGGCGAGCGGACTGAAAAATTCAGGCGGCCGGATAGATCGCGTCGGCGCGCTTCTCGAACGCCTCGGTGAACATGCGGAAGGCCCGGTCGAACATCGAGCCCATCAGCGCACCGAGAATGCGGCTCTTGAACTCGTAGTCGATGAAGAAATGCACCGAACAGCCGCCATCCGGCAGCGGCTCGAAGCGCCAGCGGTTGTCGAGATAACGGAACGGCCCGTCGATATATTTCACGTCGATCGCCCGCTCCGCGCCGTTCAGCAGCACCTGCGTGGTAAAGGTCTCGCGGATCGCCTTGTAGCCGACGGTCATGTCCGCCACGAGCAGCTCCTTGCCGTCGCGCTCCTTGCGCGACCGCACATTCAGCGCCTCGCAAAGCGGCAGGAATTCCGGGTAGCGCTCGACATCGGCGACGAGGGCATACATCTCTTCGGGCGAATGGGGAGCCGGACGGCGGGTTTCGAACTGGGGCATGGCCGAGAGCTAATGAACCGCGGCAAGTCTTGCAAGTAGGGCATCATTCTCGCCGCGCGATTTCAACACGCAAACCGGCACGTCGCGGCCATAGGCCGCAAGATTCTGCTCGATCTCCGGGCTCTCGGTCTTCTCGAAGTTCCACACATAGGTCAGGAATTCACGGTTGATCCGCTCCGGGCAGTTCTCCGCCATCTCGGGCCGCGTGCGGCCCCGGTTGCGCAGCCAGCGCGAGACCACGCCATAGATCGACATCCAGCGCGGCGGCCGCAGCCAGAGGACGAGATCGGTGCGCGGCAGGCGCAGCGGCAAGGTGCCGGGGCTTGTGCCATCCATGATCCAGCGCTCCTGCGCGACGAAGTCTTGCAGACGGGTCAATGCCTCCGCGCGCGGCCGCGACTGCCAGCCCGGCAGCCAGAAAATCTCGCGGTCCATCGAGACGTAAGGCAGGCTGAGCCTATCGGCGAGTTGTCGCGCCAGCGTGCTCTTGCCGCTTCCTGAACAGCCGATCACCAGCACACGCTCCGCCGTCTTCAACCGTTCGGCCGCGTCTTCCAGAGCTATCGTCATCGCCGTCTCCTGAAACGAAAAACCCGCCGTCGGGCGGACGGCGGGTTTAGAGGAAGTGCTTGGAAAAATCCATTCGCAGCGGAAAGTCTATTCCGCGGCGACCAGAAGCTTGCGCTCGCGCGCCGCCTTCAGGCGCGCAAAATCATCGCCGGCATGGTGCGAAGAGCGCGTCAGCGGGCTCGACGACACCATCAGGAAGCCCTTGGCATAAGCAACGGTCTCGTAGGACTTGAACTCCTCCGGCGTCACGAAGCTCATGACGGCATGGTGCT
>CBFGOD010000537.1:0-2900 GCA_965650295.1 uncultured Shinella sp.
AAACGTAACCAACGGCCATGAGCGGTCAAAATTTAACGCGGCGCGCGATTCCCGATGGCGCGAAAGTCCACTTCTGGGATGCCCCCGCCGGCGGGCAATTGCGTGCCTTCGCATGGCCCGCCGCCAAGGCGACGCCGCGCGGCAGCATCCTTTTCCAGGGCGGCCGCGGCGATGTCTTCGCCATCATGGGCCTGTCGGGATCAGGCAAGTCCACGCTGCTGCGCTGTCTCACCCGCCTCATCGAGCCGACCGCCGGCGAAATCGCCTTCAACGGCCGCGATATCCTGAAACTCGGTGACAAGGACCTGGTGGAGCTTCGCCGCCAGCGCATGGGCATGGTGTTCCAGCACTTCGCGCTGCTACCCAACAGAACCGTCATCGGCAACGTCGCCTTCCCGCTCGAAGTACAGGGAATGTCGCGCGCGAAGGCCGAGGCCCGCGCGATGGAGCTGATCGAAACCGTGGGTCTCAAAGGCCGAGAAACGCGCTTTCCCGCCCAGCTCTCCGGCGGCCAGCAGCAGCGCGTCGGCATTGCCCGCTCCCTCACCACCAATCCGGAATTCTGGTTCCTCGACGAGCCTTTCTCCGCGCTCGATCCACTGATCCGCGCCGACCTTCAGGCCGAAGTGCTGCGCCTCCAGAAAACCCAGACACGCACCGTGGTCTTCGTCACCCACGATCTCGACGAGGCCATCCGCCTCGCCGACCGCATCGCGATCATGGAAGCCGGCCGCATCGTCCAGATCGGCACGCCCGAGGAACTGGTGACACAGCCGGCCACAGACTATGTGCGCCGCTTCGTCGCAAAGGTGCCGCCCGCACGCGTCGTGCGCGTTTCCTCGATCATGACCACGACCGAAGGCGGCACGGCAAGCGCCGGCGTGATGGAAAGCGCAACGATCGCCGAAATCGCCCCGCAGCTTGTCGCGGATGAAGGACCGATACCCGTGATGTCCAACGGCCGGCAGATCGGCTGGCTTGATCGTTCGACGGCGCTGACGGCATTGGCGGCCCGGGTTTAGCAGAATACTGGGGCTCCGATGGGAGGCGAGCCGCAAGCTGGCGTCGTCAAATCGCCAACACCTCCCGTCTTCGCCGCCGCAGCCTGGGCCACAGGATGAGCCAACCAACGAAAATCAGGTTGACACAATTCCAGAAGAAACCGTGCAGGAAGGCGAGGCGATAGGAGCCGGTGGCATCATAGATGTAGCCGGCGGCAAGACCGCCACAAGCCATACCGAGCACCGTCGCCATCAAAACCAGACTGATCCGTATGCCGGCCTCGCGGGGCGGCAGGAATTGGCGAATGATCACCGCATACATCGGCACGATACCGCCCTGGAAGAGACCGAACAGGCCGGAAATCACGTAGAGCGATGATTTGCTGTCGAAGAACAGATAGAGAAGCAGCGCCAGCGCCTGCATTGACGAGCCAAGGATCAGCATCGGTCCGGCGCCAATCCGGTCGGCAAGCGCGCCGGAAGCCAACCGGCTGACCACGCCCAATCCCAGCATGAGGGCGATGATCTGGGTGCCGACGGCCACGCCGTAACCGAGATCTCCGCAATAGGCGACGATGTGGACCTGCGGCATCGACATGGCCATGCAGCAGGCAAAGCCGGCGACAACCAAAATCGCCTGCAGCACGTTGGGTTTTACACCCAGTTCGTTGCGGGCCGCTGCGGTTACGGCCTCGGCCTGGACATAGGCGTCGGTTTGCAGACGGCGCCTCAACAAAAGAGCGATCGGCACCATCACCAGCGGAATGAACACGCCGATGCCGATATGGGTCGAGCGCCACCCGTGCATTGCCTGAAAATGCTCTATGATCAGCGGCCATACCGCACCGGAGAGATAACTGCCCGAGGCGGCGAACGCGACCGCAAGCGCTCGATGCTTTCGAAACCAATGGGAAAGATCAGAAATCAACGGCGCAAATCCGGCCGCGGATCCGAGGCCGATCACGACGGAAAGGGCGGCGAACTGCCAGATATTGGTGGTGAAGGCAGCCAATATGTAACCGCTGGACAGCAGGAATGCGCCGATCAACACCGGCACCACGATCCCGACCCGGTCGGCCAAACGGCCCATCGCGACACCACCGAGGGCAAAACCAATCATCGTGCCGGTGTAAGGCAGCGACGCACCTCCCCGTATCGTATCGAATTCGAGTTGCAGCGTCGGCAAAAGGACGACAACAGACCAGTTGCCGACGCAGGCAACAGTTCCGAGGATAAGCGTGAGGACAAGCCTCCACCACGCATACCCTGAATCGATATCGCCGGAATCCAGACCATCCGGCGCCGCCGTCTTTCGTTCCGATAAGGGCATGAGGAGATTCTTTCCGATGCAGAAATGTCAGGACTTTGGCGAACGCTTCAACAGCTGACGATAGACGCATCGCTGCGGTATGGCAAAGCGTCGGGTTACGACCTATCGCGGTGTGCCAGGCGGCAAACCGATCTCGATGAGGGTATTGATGACCGCATTGCCGGCCGCGAGGAAAGCCGTGCTGGCGTTGCGGGTCAGCAGCGTGACGTTACGGGCGGTGGAGCCGGGACGCATCTCCATGGCCTTCGCCAGTGCTTCCCTCGCCTCCCGCCCACGGCCCAGGCGCTGATAGGCGGCGGCAAGCAGAAGATAGGGCCGGCCGGAGCCGGGGGTGATCGCAATCGAGCGCTGCAAAAACGTCGCCGCCTCTTCGTTGCGGCCAAGCAGCAGGTTTGCCCAGCCTGCGCCAAGCAGCCAGGTCCAGCGCGAGACCTCCGGCGTGTCGTAGCGCTCCGCCTCCAAAAAGCCGGCAAGCGCATCGTCGAAACGGCCAAGCTGGAGCTGGGTGAGGCCAAGATTATAGAGTGCCGCGCCATCCCAAGGGTTCACAGTCAGCGCCCGGGCACAGG
>CBFGOD010000538.1:0-2879 GCA_965650295.1 uncultured Shinella sp.
GTGCTGTTCAACCTGCTCGACAATGCCGTGAAGTTCGGCGGCGAGGAGCCGGTCAATGTCTATGCGCGACGCGACGGGCAGGATGTGCTGATCTCCGTCACCGATCTCGGCAAGGGCATTCCGCCGGCCGAGCTCGACCGCGTCTTCGAAAAGTTCTACCGGCGCGGTAAGCCGGATGGCCGGTCGCCGGGTACGGGCCTTGGCCTTTCCATCGCCCGCGGCTTCGTCGAGGCGATGGGCGGCAAGATCCAGGCAGAGAGCCCGGCGGTGAAGAAGCGGGGTACGCGTATCGTGATCCGCTTCCCGGCGGGCGAGGCGGCAAAGGCCGACAAGGCGAAATGACCAGCGAACGCATCCTCGTCGTGGATGACGAACCGCAGATCCAGCGGTTCCTCAAGCCCGCCCTCAAGGCGGCGGGTTACGACGTAGTGGAGGCGCTGACCGGTAGCGAGGCGCTGAAGGCGGTGGCGACGGCCGCACCCGACCTCGTCATCCTCGATCTCGGGCTGCCCGACATGGACGGCAAGGATGTGCTGACCAGCCTGCGCGGCTGGACGACGATCCCCGTCATCATCCTCTCCGCCCGCGAGCGCGAGAGCGAGAAGATCGCAGCGCTTGATCTCGGCGCGGACGATTATATCGAAAAGCCCTTCGGCATCGGCGAACTCACTGCCCGCATCCGCACGGCGCTGCGTCATCGCGAGCGGGCGGCGGCGGCACCCGCGGTCATCACCACCGACGGCCTCGTGATCGACACGGTCAGGCGTCTGGTGACGCGCGGCGAGGAGGTGGTGCGGCTGACGCCGAAGGAATACGACCTGCTGACATTGCTGGCGCGCCATGCCGGCCGCGTCGTCACGCACAAGACGCTGCTCACCTCGGTCTGGGGACCGGCGCATGGCGAGGACCTGCATTATCTGCGCGTCTTCATCGGCCAGCTGCGCCAGAAGATCGAGCGCGACCCGACCCAGCCGGCCATCGTGCGCACGGAGCCCGGCGTCGGCTATCGATTGGTCATCGATCTCTAGCCTATCTTTTCCACGATGGGCGGTATCTGCACCACGGTAACATCGGTCGCGCCGGAATCGATGATGCCGAAGACGGCCTCCAGCATTTTCGGCACGTCCTGCCGGACCATCTCGATATGGTCGCCGAGCATGGCGACGAAGGGATCCCAGTCGAAGCAGCCGAGATGCGGCATGCGCTCGGCATAGTGGCCGGAACGGCGGATCCAGCGCATCACGCCTTCCAGCGAAATCGTCGAATTGACGAACATGCCGCGCGGCAAGGTGCTCGTGCGCTCGGCAAGCTTCTTCATGACGGTCTCGGCCTTTTCAGGCGCGTAGCCGCAGGTCTGGACCAGCGCCTCGTCTACGGGCACGCCGGCTTCCGCATGGGCATCGCGAAAACCGCGCACGCGCTCCATGGTGTTGTGATCCGTGCCGCGGCCGCCGACGAAGAGCAGAGGGGCCTTTTCGCCATATTCCCGCTCGCAGTTGGCCAGAACCCGCCGCGTCAGCTCCAGCGCGCCGCCATAATTGTCGGAGATGACGGAGGGGGCGCGCGAGCCTGGCAGGTCGAGATTGATGGTGCGCACGCCGGCGCTGGCGCAGAGATCGACGATGCGGTCGGGATCGGTGGCGCCGGTCGCGATCAGGCAGTCGACCTGATAGGACAGCATGGCGCGCGCCGCCTCCACCTCCAGCGCCGGATCGCGCCGCGTACAGGTGATGATCGGGAACAGGCCACGCTCGCGGGCCAGATTTTCGAACTGCTCGACGATCGAGCCGAAATAGCGGTTGTCGTATTTCGGCACGATCATGCCGATGATTTTTGAGCGCTCGCGCCGCAGCACGCTCGCCTGCATATTGACCGCATAGCCCTGTTCTTCGGCCAGTTTCGTGATCTTTTCCGCAAGCTTGGCGCTGATGCGCCGCTTCTTCCAGTTGCCGTTGAGAACGGCGCTCACGGCGCTGGCGGATGTGCCTGCCAGCTCTGCCAGATCATAGATGGTCGTCCTTTTTGCAGGCGTCGTGCGATTCACATGTCATCTCCATTTCGAAAGCCACCTTGACACCAATCCCGTTTGGTGACAATTCTTGCTTCATCGATTGAGCAAGCATGCTCCATCGATGAAGTTGCCTAAACAGCAAGGCTGACCCAAGGGAGGAGTCAGACGGAGCATCGACGAACCGGACGTTGCGGCACCGCTGCAGCGAACGATGATCTGCGCGCTTTCGGTGCGTGGAGGCGGTCGGGCTTTGTCGCCCTTGGCGGCTTGAGGTCGCCGGCGAACGAACTGAACATCAACTGTGGAGGAACCCCATGAAGACGCTTAACATCCTGCTCGCCTCGACCGGCCTTGCCCTGTCGCTCGGCAGCGCCGCCTTTGCCCAGGAAAACGCGACCGTCGCCTTCCTGATGCCTGACCAGGCTTCGACCCGCTACGAGCAGCACGACTATCCCGGCTTCAAGGCCGAAATGGAAAAGCTCTGCGCCACCTGCACGGTGATCTACCAGAACGCCAATGCCGACGTGGCACTCCAGCAGCAGCAGTTCAACTCGGTGATCGCGCAGGGCGCCAAGGTCTACATCTCCTCGCGCAAGGCCGCCCAGTGCGATGCGACTGCTGAGGAGCTGTCGAAGGACGGCGGAACCTGCCTCTCGCTGCCGCAGGACATCTCCACCGTCGAGGGCGTCAACGCGCTCGCCGAGCGGATCATCGCCCTGGAGCCCAAGCTCGACATCCTGGTCAACAACGCCGGCGCCGCGTGGGGGGCGGAGTTCGACGAGTTCCCCGAAAGCGGCTGGGACAAGGTGCTGAATCTGAACCTGAAGTCGCCGTTCTTCCTGACCCAGGCGCTGCATGGCGCGCTGAC
>CBFGOD010000539.1:0-2865 GCA_965650295.1 uncultured Shinella sp.
ATGGGAGAGGACCAGGCTTTCGACTATCTGAAGAAACTCAACGAGAACATCTCGCAATATACCAAATCCGGCTCGGCCCCCGTGAAGGCAGCCGCGCGCGGCGAAACGGCCCTCGGCATCGTCTTCGTGCATGACGCGGTCGCGCAGACGGCGGAAGGTTTCCCCGTCAAGTCGATTACACCCTGCGAGGGCACCGGTTACGAGATCGGTTCCATGTCGATCATCAAGGGCGCGCGCAACCTTGACAATGCGAAGATCTGGTACGACTGGGCGCTGACGCCCGAGGTGCAATCGCGCATGAAGGATGCCAAGTCCTTCCAGCTGCCGTCCAACAAGAGCGCCGAAATCCCGAAGGAAGCACCGCGCTTCGAGGACATCAAGCTGATCGACTACGACTTCAAGACCTATGGCGACCCGGCAAAGCGCAAGGAATTGCTGGAGCGCTGGGACCGCGAAGTCGGCGCTGCGGCCAACTGATGTCCCGACCGGCGGCGCCCATCTCCCCTCCGGGCGCCGCCTTTTTACACTCATGACAGCGAGGTCGGCCATGAGACATGGCAATCGCAGGCTGGACGTCGTCCTGATCCTGGGCGCGGTCGCTTTGACCCTTCTGCCCTGGTATCGGATCGAGGGCGGCTTCTACGGACTAGGCTGGTTGGCCGGTTTCCCGCTTTCCGCAGAGGTCGCTCCGGGCCTCGTCCAGATTTTCGCGCATGGCCGGCTGTGGCTTGCTGGCGCACTCATGCTCCTTCTCCTGGCTGGCGCGGCCCGCGGCATGGCGGACCCGATGCGCCGCGGCGCCGTGTTGGCCTGGGTAGGCGCGATCGGTGTCCTGTTTCTGACGCTTCAGGGATTGGCCATCGGCTTTTCCGGCTGGAGCTGGACGGTGAGCGAAAACCTGTACGGTCCGCTCGCCGATGGTCAGCCCTCGATGGGGGCCGGCGCCGTGCTGCTGTCCGTCGTCTTCGTGCTGCTCTTCGCCTTCGGCCTGGCCGAGCGTGGCGTCATGAAGGGCGATGCCTTCGTCGTCAGCGCCATTTCCCTGCTCGTCTTCCTCGTCGCCGTCTTCGTCTTCTATCCGATCGGCAGCATGTTCGTCGGTTCGGTGCAGGATTTCGACGGTTCGTTCAACGCCGACAATTTCATCCGCAATGTGCAGGACCCCAGTATCTGGAGCCTCAATTGCGTCATCGGCGCCGGCCGCTGCGGTGTTGCCTGGCGCACGCTGTGGCTCGCCATCATGACTGGCCTCGGCTCGACCCTGCTCGGCCTTGCCTTCGCGCTGGTCGCCACCCGCACGCGCTTTCCCTTCAAGAGGGGCCTGCGCCTCCTGACGATCCTGCCGATCATCACGCCGCCCTTCGTCATCGGTCTCGCGCTGACGTTGCTCTTCGGCCGCGCCGGCGTCGTGACGCAGGGTCTTTCCGATCTCTTTGGTATCGAACCCGGCCGCTGGCTTTACGGTCTCACGGGCATCTGGATCGCGCAGGTCCTGTCCTTCACACCGATCTCCTTTCTCGTGCTGATCGGCGTCGTCGAGGGCGTCAGTCCGTCGATGGAAGAGGCGTCCACGACGTTGCGCGCCGACCGCTGGCGCACCTTCCGCAAGGTCTCGCTACCCTTGATGAAGCCCGGCCTCGCCAATGCCTTTCTCATCGGCTTCATCGAGAGCATGGCGGATTTCGGCAATCCGCTGGTGCTCGGCGGCAGCCATGGCGTCCTCTCGACGGAAATCTTCTTCGCCGTCGTCGGCTCGCAAAACGATCCCTCCCGTGCTGCGGTGCTCGCCACGGTGCTCCTGTTCTTTACCCTGTCGGCCTTCCTTGCCCAACGCCTTTGGCTCTCCGGCAAGAATTTCGCGACCGTCACCGGCAAGGGCGACAGCGGTGCCCATATCGCCTTGCCCAAAGGGCTGTCGATCGGCGTGCATGCGGTCGTCATCCCGTGGATCCTTTTCACGCTGGTCATCTACGGCATGATCCTGATCGGCGGTTTCGTGAAGACATGGGGTCTCGACAATTCGCTGACGCTCGACCACTACGCCAAGGCTTTCTCGATCAGCTTCGAGAACGGCATCGCCTGGACCGGTGTCGCCTGGAATTCATTCTGGACGACGATGGAGATCGCGCTGGTCTCCGCGCCGTTGACTGCCGCCGTCGGCCTGCTCACCGCTTACATCATCGTGCGGCAGAAATTCGCCGGGAAGAACGCCTTCGAATTCGCGCTGATGATGAGCTTCGCCATTCCCGGCACGGTCATCGGCGTCAGCTACATCATGGCCTTCAACCTGCCGCCGCTCGAAATGACCGGCTCGGCCTTGATCCTCATCGCCTGCTTCGTCTTCCGCAACATGCCGGTCGGCGTGCGTGGCGGCATCGCGGCGATGAGCCAGCTCGACAAGAGCCTGGACGAGGCTTCGCTGACGCTCAGGGCCAACAGCTTCCGCACGATCCGCAAGGTCATCCTGCCGCTGCTGCGGCCCGCCATCACCGCCGCACTCGTCTATTCCTTCGTGCGCGCCATCACCTCGATCAGCGCCGTCATCTTCCTCGTCAGCGCCGAATACAACATGGCGACCGCGTACATCGTCGGCCTCGTCGAGAACGGCGAATACGGCGTGGCGATCGCCTATTCCTCCATGCTGATCGTCGTGATGATATCAGTCATTGCCGGCTTCCAGCTCCTCGTGGGCGAACGCCGCCTGCGCCGCGAAAACCGCGTCGCCGGCGTCACTCCATCCTCTCGTCAGGAGAAAACCGCATGATCAACCAGAAAGCCGGGTCCGTCGTCTTCGAAAACGTCCGCAAGTCGTTCGGCGCCTTCACCGCCATTCCCGATCTCTCGCTCACCATCGAGCCCGGGACG
>CBFGOD010000540.1:0-2856 GCA_965650295.1 uncultured Shinella sp.
CGTCGGCCATGAAGAGCCTGTCGAGCGCATGAAGAAGCACGGCATTCTCATCGATGGCGAAGGCGTCGTCGATGGCGGCATGACGAAGATCCTGTTGCAGATCTTCTCCAAGACCGTTATCGGGCCGATCTTCTTCGAATTCATCCAGCGCAAGGGCGACGAAGGCTTCGGCGAAGGCAATTTCCGCGCGCTCTTCGAATCCATCGAGGAAGACCAGATCCGCCGGGGCGTCATCGCAGCAGAATAAAAACCGCGGCAACCAAGCCATGCGGGGAAGGAAGAGGCGGCCGTTTTGCGGCCGCCTCTTTACATTCGCGCCCCTGAAAAACCCGGTGCACTTCGCACACGGGAAAATTGACTTATCCCGGATTTGTCCGCACGCTGCGGATGCCGAATTTTTCGGCGACGGGTGCGCGGGCTCCAGACCGTGCCCCGGTAGCGAGGCCAGCGTCCGGCCCGGCCACTCTCATTCCGGGCGGACCTTTCGGAGGGGAAGTCATGGAAGCATTGATGCCCATCATCACGCAGATCATCGCCGGTGCCGTTGGCGGCAACGTGGCGGGTGCGGCCCTGAAACAGGCGGCCGTGAGCGTGATCGTCCGTACCATCGTCGGCGCCATCGGCGGTATCGGCGGCGGTTTTCTTCTCCAGATGCTCGGCGGTGAAGCCGGCCTTTCCGGCCTTGTGGCCAACGGCATCGGCGGCCTCGTCGGCGGCGGCGTGCTGACCGGTATCGTCGGCGCGGTGCTCGGCAAGAAATAAGCGACGAGCGTCACAAACAAAAGGCGGCCCTTTCGGGCCGCCCATTTCGTTCGCTATCCTGAAAACCGGTTATTCGGCAGCCGCCGCGACCGGATAAACTTCCTTCATGTAGTCGTTCATCAGGTTTTCGCAGATCGTGCCCGGCGTGAAGCGGTAGGGGCCGACTTCCGAAACCGGCGTCACTTCGGCGGCCGAGCCGGTCAGGAAGCATTCGGAGAAATCCGACAGCTCCTCGGGCAGGATCGCCCGCTCGACGACCTGATAGCCGCGGCGCTTGGCCAGTTCGATCACCGTGCGGCGGGTGATGCCGTCGAGGAAGCAATCCGGCACCGGCGTGTGGATGACACCGTCCTTGACGAAGAAGACATTGGCGCCGGTCGCCTCGGCCACCTGGCCGCGATAGTCGAGCATCAGCGCATCGGCATAGCCCTTGGCTTCGGCGGCGTGCTTGGAGATCGTGCAGATCATGTAGAGGCCGGCAGCCTTCGACTTGGAGGGCGCGGTCTTCGGATCCGGACGGCGGTACTCGGCGATGTCGAGGCGGATGCCCTTCAGCTTCTCGGTCGGGTTGAAGTAGCTGCCCCACTGCCAGATGGCGATGGCCACGTTGATGCGGTTGTTCTGCGCCGAAATGCCCATCATTTCCGAACCGCGCCAGGCGATCGGGCGTGCATAGGCCTCGGAAAAGCCCTGGCGCTTCAGGAGCTCGACGGTCGCCGCATCCAGCTCCTCGACGGAATAGGGAATCTTGAAGCCGAGGATTTCGGCTGATTTGTGCAGGCGCTGGTTATGCTCGGTGAGCTTGAAGATGCGGCCGCCATAGGCACGCTCGCCTTCGAATACGGCGCTTGCATAGTGCAGGCCGTGCGTCAGCACGTGAATCTTCGCGTCCTTCCAGTCGATGAATTCACCGTTGAACCAGATTTGTCCGTCCAGCTGATCGAAAGGAACTGCCATCGTGTCATCCTCCAGCGCTCTCACGCCATTCTTTCTGTTGATTGTTTCGCCAGTTGCGGTCTAACCAGAAACGGGCAGGATTACCTGCGTACAAAGGTAGTCCAGATTGGGAATCGGGAAAACACCTGAAACATCGCCCGGGACTGCAATTACGGCGTAATCCGTAACAAGGGCGGAAAAATATGTCAACAAACCTGACATATTTTGCTATAAATTACGCGGGGACGGCAAGGCATGAAAGGAAATGACAACGTGGCCCGACAGATGCCGGACAAAAACGGCGCAGACGAGCTGCACCAGGACGTCATGACGGGCGACGGGCGCATCGACTTCGAGATCATCGAAGGGCTGTTTTTCGCCTATCGCGACTTTATTTCCGACCCGGATGCGATCCTGGAAAAGAGCGGCTTCGGCCGCGCGCATCACCGCGTCGTGCACTTCGTCAACCGCGAACCCGGCATGACGGTGGCGGACCTGCTCGATACCTTGAAGATCACCAAGCAGAGCCTGGCGCGCGTCTTGAAGGAACTCATCGATTCCGGCTATATCCAGCAGGTGGCAGGCCCCGAGGATCGCCGCCAGCGCAAGCTTTACCCGACCAAGGCGGGTCGTGAACTGGCGCTGGCGCTCGCCGAGCCGCAATCCCGCCGCATCGCCCGTGCATTCGAGGATATGAATGCCGGTGATCGCCGGGCGGTGGTGAAATTCCTCGCCGGCATGCAGAACGCCAAGAGCGAGTGACAAAATGACAAGGAGGAGAAGACGATGACCGCTGCCGGCGCGCCCTCCGATGACGCATCCCATTTGCTCGTCGTCGACGACGACACCCGTATCCGCGAGCTTCTGAACCGCTATCTCAAGGAACAGGGTTTTCGCGTGACGGTCGCCTGTGACGCGGACGAGGCGCGGCGCAAGCTGCGCGGCCTCGATTTCGACCTCATCATCATGGACGTGATGATGCCGGGCGAAAGCGGCCTGTCGCTGACCAAGAGCCTGCGCGATATCCGACCCGTGCCGATCCTCATGCTGACGGCACTCGCCGAATCCAAGGCCCGCATCGAGGGGCTGGAGGCCGGCGCGGACGATTATCTTTCCAAACCCTTCGAGCCGCGCGAACTGGTGCTGCGCATCAACAAT
>CBFGOD010000541.1:0-2854 GCA_965650295.1 uncultured Shinella sp.
GATCCGCGCCGCCAAGGAGCGCGTCGTCTTCATCAATACCGGCTTCCTCGATCGCACCGGCGACGAGATCCACACCACGATGGAAGCGGGTCCGATGATCCGCAAGGGCGACATGAAGCAGGCCGCCTGGATTTCCGCCTACGAGAACTGGAACGTCGATATCGGCCTCGCCTGCGGCCTGTCCGGCCATGCGCAGATCGGCAAGGGCATGTGGGCCATGCCCGACCTGATGGCGGCGATGCTGGAACAAAAGATCGCCCATCCCAAGGCCGGCGCCAACACCGCCTGGGTTCCCTCGCCGACGGCCGCGACGCTGCATGCGACGCACTATCACAAGGTCAATGTCGCCGAGGTGCAGGCCTCGCTGCGGTCGCGTCCGCGGGCAAAGCTCACCGATATCCTCTCCGTTCCGGTCGCGGTCCGGCCGAACTGGACGCCGGAGGAAATCCAGCGCGAGCTCGACAACAATGCGCAGGGCATCCTCGGTTATGTCGTGCGCTGGATCGACCAGGGCGTCGGCTGCTCGAAGGTTCCCGATATCAACGATGTCGGCCTGATGGAGGACCGCGCGACGCTGCGCATCTCCGCCCAGCACCTCGCCAACTGGCTGCACCACGGCGTCATCACCAGGGATCAGATCCTCGAGACGATGAAGCGCATGGCCGCCGTCGTCGACGGGCAGAATGCCGGTGATTCGCTCTACCGCCCGATGGCCGGCAATTTCGACGGCTCGATCGCCTTCCAGGCTGCCGTCGAGCTGGTGCTTGAGGGCCGCGCGCAGCCGAACGGCTATACCGAGCCGGTCCTGCACCGCCGCCGGCTGGAGCTGAAGGCCGCTGCGGCCTGATGTGTCTCTCGGCAAGGCGGTTGATCGCCTTGCCGTTCAATGCCCCAAACGAAAGAAGCCGCCGGAGCGATCCGGCGGCTTCATTATATACAGAGACTGTCGTCCGCTTACTGCTGGACGACGACGCGGGCGCCCTTGCCGGGGCGGACGCGGCTGTAGAGGTCGATGATGTCCTGGTTCATCAGGCGGATGCAGCCCGACGAGGCGGCCGTGCCGATGGAGGCCCATTCCGGCGTGCCGTGCAGGCGGAACAGCGTGTCCTGGCCCTTTTCATTGAAGAGATACATGGCGCGCGCGCCGAGCGGGTTCTTCAGGCCCGGACCCATGCCGTCCTTGACGTAGCGGGCGACGTCGGGCTTGCGGTCCGCCATTTCCTTCGGCGGGTGCCAGGTCGGCCATTCCTGCTTCCAGGCGATGTAGGCTTCACCCTGCCACGCGAAGCCGGACTTGCCGACGCCGATGCCGTAACGCACGGCCTTGCCGCCGGGCAGCACATAATAAAGGAAGCGGTTCGGCGTGTTGACGACGATCGTGCCGGGCTTCTCGCTGGTGGCGTAATCGACGATCTGGCGGTGGAACTTGGTGTTCACCTTGCTGATCGGGATCGCCGGCAGGGCATAACCATTGTCCTCGACGGCGCCATATTCCGCCGTGAAGATAGCATTGGTCGCCACCTTTTCGCCCGGAAGGGAGGTCGAGGACGAGGAGCAACCAGCGAGCGTGACGGCTGCTGCGAGGCCGCACAGGAGGAGGGCATTGCGGAAGCGCATGAGAGTCTCTTGTAAAGGAATTAAGAAGTTCCGGGACGCGGGAACTTTCATCGATTATGGTTTATTTTCGATTAAACCAGTCAATGCAAGTGTGTGCGCTGCGGCATGGGCTTATGCGAAAGCAAAAAGCTGCCGGATTGTTTTTTTGCAACAACAATGCCGGTATCCCGTCGCTTTCGTTCGGCCCTGATCATGCCAAGCACGCCCCGCCGCGCCGTTCAATGGCCTTGCCGCCCATAGGGCTGGAGCCGCACAGGAACAGATTCGCGCAGTTAACAGAGTCTTTTTCTCGCCGCAGTTTTGCCCGCTGTCTTAACGTTTTCCGGCAGGATTGAATCGATTTCGCGGGATCGGCGGCTAGAATGCGATTCGGAGGTAGACCCGATGACGATCGTCTCGATTCACAACGACAATCCGCTGCTCGACGGCCGCCAGTCCGATCGTGCCATGATGGTGCGCCGCGGCGTGCAGCGCATGCTGATGGAGATGCGCCACGCGGTGTTGCCGGAGCTGACGCTTTCAAGCGGCCGGCGCGCCGATCTCATCAGCCTGTCGGACAAGGGCGAGATCTGGATCGTCGAGATCAAGACGTCGATCGAGGATTTTCGCGTCGATCGCAAATGGCCCGACTACCGCCGCCATTGCGACCGGCTGTTCTTCGCGACCCACAAGGACGTACCGCTCGATATTTTCCCGGAGGAGTGCGGCCTCATCCTCTCCGACGGCTACGGCGCGCACATGCTGCGCGAGGCGCCGGAGCACAAGCTGGCCGCCCCGACGCGCAAGGCCGTCACCTTCGCCTTCGCCCGCGTCGCCGCGGGCCGGCTGCTTCTGGCGGAGTTTGCGATGGATTCGCGGCGTGACGGGCCGGATATGTCGGCGATCGTCTCGGGGCGGCGCGACGAACCGGCCTGATTTTTACTTCGGCGCGCGCTTGGCCAGAATGCGCTGGAGCGTGCGGCGGTGCATGTTGAGGCGGCGGGCGGTCTCGGAGACGTTGCGGTCACACATTTCATAGACGCGCTGGATATGTTCCCAGCGCACGCGGTCCGCCGACATCGGGTTTTCCGGCAGCTCGACCTTTTCGCCGGGGCGCTGCGTCAGCGCGGCGAAGATGTCGTCGGCGTCTGCGGGCTTGGCGAGGTAATCGACCGCGCCGAGCTTCACCGCATTCACGGCGGTGGCGATGTTGCCGTAGCTGGTCAGCATGATGATGCGCGTGTCATCGCGGCGCTGG
>CBFGOD010000542.1:0-2845 GCA_965650295.1 uncultured Shinella sp.
GATCTGGTTGTTGATGATGACGTGCATCGTGCCGGCAACGCGGTGGCCGCGCAGGCCCGACAGGCCGAGGATTTCAGCCGTGACACCCTGGCCGGCAAAGGCGGCATCGCCATGCAGCAGCAGCGGCATGACCTGCGCCCGCTCGGACAACGGAATGACGTCGCCTTCGAAGATCTTCGCCATCTGGTCCTGCTTGGCGCGGGCCTTGCCCATGACGACAGGATTGACGATTTCGAGATGCGACGGGTTTGCCGTCAGCGACAGATGCACCTTGTTGCCGTCGAACTCGCGGTCCGAGGAGGCGCCGAGGTGATACTTCACGTCGCCGGAACCTTCCACTTCGTCCGGCGCGTAGGAGCCGCCCTTGAATTCGTGGAAGACGGCACGATGCGGCTTGGCCATCACGTTGGTCAGGACGTTGAGGCGGCCGCGGTGGGCCATGCCGAGCACGATTTCCTTGAGGCCGAGCTGGCCGCCGCGCTTGATGATCTGTTCGAGCGCCGGGATCAATGATTCACCGCCATCGAGGCCGAAGCGCTTGGTGCCCTTGTACTTGACGTCGATGAACTGCTCGAAACCCTCGGCCTCGATCAGCTTCTGCAGGATCGCCTTCTTGCCCTCGGGCGTGAACTCGACGCCCTTGTCCGGGCCTTCGATGCGCTCCTGGATCCAGCCCTTCTCTTCCGGGTTGGAGATGTGCATGAATTCGACGCCGATCGTCGAGCAATAGGTGCGCTCGAGGATTTCGACCATTTCGCGCACGGTCGCGTATTCGAGGCCGAGCACGTTGTCGATGAAGATCTTGCGGTCGAGATCCTTGTCCTCGAAACCGTAATTCGAGGGCGAAAGCTCGTGATAGTCTTCGACGGGTGCGGCAATCGCCAGCGGGTCGAGCTTGGCGTGCAGGTGGCCACGGGCGCGGTAGGCGCGGATCATCATGATGGCGCGCACCGAATCGCGGGTCGCCTGATTGACGTCTGCCTGGTTGACCGGCGCGCCGGTCTTGGCGGCGACGGCCTCGGCCTTCGCCTGCACCTTCTTCTCAAGCACCTTCTCGACGACGCCCCAGTTGCCGTCGAGCGCCGAGACGAGTTCGCCATTGGCGACGATCGGCCAGTTGGCACGCTGCCAGGAGGCGCCCTTGGCTGCCTTCACGATATCGGAGGGCTGGTCTTCCAGGGCCTTGAAGAAGGCCTGCCATTCTTCGCCGACAGAGGCGGGATTGGCCTCGTACTGGGCGTAGAGCTGTTCGATATAGGCCGCGTTCGCTCCGTCGAGGAAGGAGGTGGCCAGGAATTGTTCGTTGGCGTCTTGCCGTGCCATGGTTTCTTGCGGGCGCCGCGCCCGCCTCCCGAACGATCGTGTTGACCGGGCTTTCCCCGGTTTGCCGCCCGCCGCAAGCCTGTCCGCTTGAGCGACGGGAGAGACGGATCGGCCGGCATCTCTGCCGGCCCATCCAGTGTCGCATCTCAGCCCTTGAGGACTTCGACGAGGGTCTTGCCGAGACGGGCCGGCGAAGGCGAAACGCGGATGCCCGCCGCCTCCATGGCCGCGATCTTGGATTCCGCATCGCCCTTGCCGCCGGAAACGACAGCGCCGGCGTGGCCCATGGTGCGGCCCTTCGGAGCCGTACGGCCCGCGATGAAGCCGGCCATCGGCTTCTTGCGGCCCTTCTTGGCTTCGTCGATGAGGAACTGTGCCGCATCTTCTTCAGCCGAGCCGCCGATTTCACCGATCATGATGATCGAGGTCGTGGCGTCGTCGGCCAGGAACATCTCGAGCACGTCGATGAACTCGGTGCCCTTGACCGGGTCGCCGCCGATGCCGACAGCCGTCGTCTGGCCAAGGCCTTCGTTGGATGTCTGGAATACGGCTTCATAGGTCAGCGTGCCGGAGCGCGAAACGATACCGACCGAACCCTTGCGGAAGATCGAGCCCGGCATGATGCCGATCTTGCATTCTTCCGGGGTCAGGATGCCGGGGCAGTTGGGGCCGAGAAGGCGCGACTTCGAGCGGTCGAGGCGGGCCTTGACGCGCACCATGTCAGCAACCGGGATGCCTTCGGTGATGCAGGTGATGAACGGGATTTCCGCTTCGATCGCCTCGATGATCGCATCCGCGGCACCTGCCGGCGGAACGTAGATCACGGATGCGTCCGCGCCGGTCTTCTCACGGCCTTCGGCAACCGAGGCGAAGATCGGCAGGCTTTCACCCTTGGAACCGGTCCAGGTTTCGCCGCCCTTCTTCGGGTGGATGCCGCCGACCATCTGCGTGCCGTAATAGGCGAGCGCCTGTTCGGTGTGGAAGGTCCCGGTCTTGCCGGTCAGGCCCTGAACGAGGACCTTGGTGTTCTTGTTGACGAGAATCGACATGAGGTCTGGTCCTTCCGTTAGCCGTTGATCGCGGCGACGATCTTCTTGGCAGCATCGTCCAGATCGTCGGCGGCGGTGATCGCCAGGCCCGATTCGTTCAGGATCTTCTTGCCAAGTTCGACATTCGTGCCTTCGAGACGAACGACCAGCGGAACCTTGAGGCCCACTTCCTGCACGGCTGCGACGACGCCTTCAGCGATGACGTCGCACTTCATGATGCCGCCGAAGATGTTGACGAGGATGCCCTCGACCTTCGGGTCGGCCGTGATGATCTTGAAGGCCGCCGCCACCTTCTCCTTGCCGGCACCACCGCCGACGTCGCAGAAGTTCGCCGGCTCCTTGCCGTAGAGCTTGATGATGTCCATCGTCGCCATGGCGAGACCGGCACCGTTGACCATGCAGCCGATATTGCCGTCGAGCGCCACGTAAGCGAGGTCCCACTTGGAGGCCTCGATTTCCTTGGCGTCTTCTTC
>CBFGOD010000543.1:0-2839 GCA_965650295.1 uncultured Shinella sp.
GGCCCGGCGGCGCGAGGCGCGTTCCAAAGATCATGTTGATCAGGCGGCTAAGAACCTGCGCCGGACCGAACAGGGAGCCGATGCCGACGGCGGCACTTCCGAAGCCAAGCGACCCGAGCATCGGCACCATATGCGCCAGCATCGCGCCAAGGGTGAAGCTCAGCAGCGCGAATGCAGCCGACACGACGACCACCGTACCGCGCCGACGCTCGCGCGGAACAGCTCCGACGACAGGCTCGCGCATAGGTCTTTGCCCGCCGGCTGCCGCTACCTTTCCCTTCCGCATGATCCAGACATGGAACGGCATACAGACAGCAAGATTGAGCACGGCATAGACGAGGTAGATTTCCCGCCACGAGAGATAGCCGAGCAGCGCCGTGGCAATCGGCCAGAAGATCGTCGAGGCAAATCCCGCGATCAGGGTGAGATAAGTGATGCTGCGTGACGCTGACCGGGGATCGGCCTCGACCAGTGCCGCGAAAGCGGCTTGGTACTGGACCATGCCGGACGATATCTCCAACAGGACGATGGCCAGCGCGAAGACTGCCACCGATGGCGACCAGGCGCACAAGATCAAGGTCAGTGCGGACAATGCCGAGCCGATCGCCATGACCGTCGCGGCGCCGATGCGATCCATCTGCCGGCCGATATAGGGCGCTGACAGGCCGCCAACGAACAGCGAGGTCGAGAAGACCGCAAAAACCTGCGCGACGGTGATGCCGAGATCCGCGGCCATGCCAGGCGCCAGGATGCTGAAGCTGTAGTAGAGGGTGCCGTAGCCGATGATCTGGGTCAGGCCGAGTGCGGCAACAATGCCGACAGGTACCTTCCGATCACGCAATGACGTCGCCCTCGCTCCGGGCAACATCCGTCTTGCAGCAGCCATCGGATCGCTCGACACCCTCTCGGACCATCGGATGGCCAGCGCAGCAGTCCTCCATCAGGAATTTTACGAGATCGGCCAGCGCATCGTAGCTGGCGCTATAGACGATCGAGCGAGATTCTCGCCGCTGCGCGATAAGGCCCGATCGCTCCAGCTCTTTCAGATGGAACGACACATTTGAGGGCGAGACGCCCATGCGCTCGGCGATCAGCCCGGCGGCCAACCCATCCGGTCCGGCGACGACCAGCGTGCGGACGATGGCGAGGCGGGTTTCCTGCGACAGGGCCGCGAATGATGTGAGGGCTTGACACTCATTCATATTTCAATAATCCTTGAATCATTGAACAATAGGAGTATCGCACATGAATGCGATCGACAAGGCTGTTTCGTCCGATATCACGCTTGGCCAGCTTCTTGACGGCCTTGCGGCTGCGCCCGAGGCGTCGCTGGTGTTTCTCTACGATGGTCAGCCGGTGAAGGCAGGCTATCATGTCACCGAGGTCAAGGCGGGTGCATTCTCGGCGCTCGACTGCGGTGCCAATCCGGAAGCCTGGTCGGAGATGTTCGTCCAGCTCTGGGATATCTACGAGGACGGCAGGAGCCACATGCCTGCAGGAAAGTTCTCCGCGATCATCCGCAAGGTTTCTGATCACGTTCGGCTCGATCCGGCGGCCAAGCTCACCTTTGAGGTCAGCGATGGGAAGCGGCCGATGGCGCTCTATTGCGCATCGTCGCCGCGCTTGGCAGACGGCAGGTTAGAGGTGGCGCTGGCGGCGCGGCCGTCGAGCTGCAAGCCGCGCGACCGATGGCTGGCGGAGCAGGCGACCGCAACGAACTCTTGCTGCGCGCCGGCAACGGGCGGCTCAAAGTGCTGCGCCTGACGGTCGCGCCTTCTAGGATCGCAGAAAGTCGCGGATGCCGAGACCAGCCTTGGCGTCTCTTTCGTAGCGACACACCACATGCATATGGGCATGGAAGATGTGCTGGCCGCCGGTGGCTCCGACATTCCATCCGATCGTAAAGCCGACGGGCTGGAACTGATCAAGCCGGCGTTTCGCCTCAACGAGCACTACACCGAGGACCATTCTTCCCAGCTGAACTCGAATGGAGTCTCGACATGACGGAACGGAATGATCATCGCGGACGGCTTCGGCAAGGTGGGCTTCAGCATCATGTATTGCGAGCGGTGCTCCACTTCCACTAGCCGGAAGTTCGATGACCAGAGGTTCCGTGAAACCAGCGCAATGCTATTCCAAAGCCCTCACTCCCCTATCAAGGCATGTATCCCCGCGCCAGTAAGGCACATTTGCACGCGCTCCCCATCGATGATGAACCGCGCCTCGCAGCGAGAATGAAATAATTTCAATCGTGGGGATCAGATTTCTGAGGGGGGTGCCGACGCAATCGACAGCAATTCCGTCGTCCGATTTTCTCCGTGGCGAAAACCCTGCATGCTCCTTCAGCCATCGAAGCCAACGACCACAGACGATCCTGATCGTGTTGGGGCGGCTCCAAAATCCGTTGATCCGGTTCTCGGACACGCTGATCAGCCCCATTCGCAAGGCATCCCGAATGGCATACCGCGCTGTTGTGCATCCGACGCCAGCGCGTGCGGCGATCTCAGGGAGAGACATATTCGATCTTCCACGGTCCATCACCGCTCGGGCAATGACCGAAAGCACGGCAAGCTTGCTGATTGTCAACCTTCCGGCGATGCAAGTCGGGATGATGCAGTTTTTGGCGAGCGAGCGGCGGCGCACCCAGGATGCAGCTCGCCTGTCTGCGGGAATTGACGGGCGTCGGTGAACCGGCTTGGCCGTCGTCGGTCTTAGATGACCAATCGTATCGCCCAGACGCCAAGGTTGCGCGCGGATCGCGCGCCGCTGATGCTCGATGACCGGGGCTAGATATGCCATCTCGCGGTCGTTTACGAGCCCCTCCCCATTCAGTATCCAG
>CBFGOD010000544.1:0-2822 GCA_965650295.1 uncultured Shinella sp.
ATGGTCTCGACAAGCAGTTCCGCCAGCGCCCGCGCGGGCACGATTTCCGCATCGCGAATGCCCGGCTCGCCATGGATGCCGAGGCCGAGCGCCATCATGCCACGCGGCACGGTGAAGAGCGGCTCCGTGGCGCCCGGCAGCGTGCAGCCACCGAAGGCGACACCGAAGGAGAAGGTCCGGTCATTGGCATGCCGGGTGATGCGCTCGACCGCGTCAAGATCGAGCCCTGCCTCCGCCGCAGCCCCCGCGACCTTGAAGACGACGAAATCGCCCGCGATGCCGCGCCGGCGCAAATGCTGGTCCGCCGGGGCGCTCGCCACATCGTCCGTGACGGAGACGATGCGCACATCGATGCCCTCGGCGCGCAGGCGCTCGGCCGCCACGCCGAAATTCAGCACGTCGCCGGCATAGTTGCCGAAACCGAGCAGAATGCCGCCGCCGTAATCCGCATTACGGCAGACGCGCGCGACCGCCGCCGTCGAAGGCGACGCGAAGATTTCCCCTGCGACCGCCGCATCGGCCATGCCCGGCCCGACATAGCCGGCGAAGGCCGGATAGTGGCCGGAGCCGCCGCCGACGATGACCGAGACCTTGCCCTGCGGCACCGCCGTGGAGCGAACGACGCCGCCCTTCACCAGCCGGACATACTGCCCGTAGATACGGGAAAAGCCCGCAAGCGCGGAGGCGGCGAAAGTTTCGGGGTCGTCGACGATCTTGGTCACTGGTTCCTCCCGCAGGCAATCATGCCATGAAGATGCAACAGGGACGGCGCGGAGAAAAGAGCGAAGACGCAGTCTCCGGACCGTGAAACCTCAAAGGCTTACGCGGTTGAAGGCCGTCAAATGCTCGGCAGTCGCGGCAATTTCCGCGACGCGGCAGGCCTCATCCCAGCCAAGCGCGGCCGCCGCGACATCGGCAATCTCCTTCAAGCCGGCCGCGGTCACCTTGCCCTCGATGGCGAGCGTCGTGCGGCGCAGAACGATGTCGGCGAGATGCCCGACCATTTCATTGCGCACGATCCAGTCGATCTCCGCGCGCCCGTAGCCATCGACCTGGGGCAGTGGCGTATCGCCGACCTGCGCGATATGGGCGAGCACCGCATCGGCCGTCGTGCCGTAGCGGGCGAGAAGAGCTTCGATGCGCTGGGCAGGCAGGCCGCTCTTCTCCGCGCGCTCGGAAATCCAGGCCCGTCGTGCTGCGTCATCGACCGGGAAGCCGCGCCCGCCGCCGATCGGCAGCATCTGCGTGCTGGTCTTCCGGCTGCGCCCGAGACGCGCGAGGATCGTGTCTGCCACCTCCTCGGCAAAGCCGCGGAAGGTCGTCCATTTGCCGCCGACAAGCGAGATGACCGGAAACGGCCGCCCCTCGCCCGGCTCCGCGACGGGCGCCGAATGGTCGCGGCTGATCAGGCCGGGATTGCTGGCATCCGATGCCGGCAGCGGGCGGATGCCGCTATAGGCATAGACGATCTGGTCGCGGCTGAAGTCCAGCTTCGGCAGCAGCGAACTGAGGCTGGCGAGGAAATAGTCGACCTCGTCCTCTTCGCAGCGCACCGTCTCCGGGTTGTCGGCCTTGATATCCGTCGAGCCGACGAGCGCCAGACCGAGGAAATCATAAACGAGGCAGATGCGGCCATCGTCCGCCTCGAAATAGATCATCCGGCCCTTCAGGCTCTTCACCAAAGCGGGGTGCCTCAGCAGGATATGCGACCCCTTGGTGCCGCCGATCAGTTTCCCCGAAATGCCGAGCGTCGCATTGACGGCATCGATCCACGGCCCCGCCCCGTTGACCACGATGCCGGCGCGCGCCAGACGCTCGCCGCCTCGCGGGTCCTTGAAGCGCAACACGCCGTCGGCCTGCCCCAGCAACGTGGTGTCGTTCATCGCAGCCGAGGTCGGGCCGGCATCGAGACCGTCGCGCACCAGTTCCCAGACGAGGCGTTCCGGCCGGCTGATCTTGGCGTCGTAATAGATGCCGCCGGCGACGATGCGCGGCGTGATTTCCGGCATTTCCGCAAGCGCCTTGCGACGGAAGAAGAACTGGTGCTTCGGCATGACGCGGTGGCGCGCACCGTAGAGATCGTAGAGCGCAAGGCCGATCTTGATCAGCACGGCGCCGCGGCTGCGCGGGGCCGTCGTCGAGCCAAACAGCGTGCGCAGGGCCGCAAAAGCCCCCTTCATCAGCGAGAAGGAGGGGATAAAGGTCGGCAGCGCCTCAACGCAATGCGGCGCGTTGCGCAAAAGCAGGTTGCGCTCCAGCGTCGACTGCGCGACGAGGCCGAGTTCGCCGGTCTCCAGATATTTGATGCCGCCGTGGATGAGGCGCGAGGGGGCGGCACTCGTGCCTGAGCCGAAATCGGCCTTGTCGACGATGAGGCATTTCAGGCCCTGCAGGCAGAGGTCGCGAAAGAGCCCTGCCCCGTTGATGCCGGCGCCGAGGATGATGACGTCGAAAGTCTCGACCGTGGTATCCGTCATAATGGGCATTCCTGTCAGTTCTTTGCGCCCAGGCGCCGCAGCACCGGCCAGAGCGGCTTCATCGCCCCGGCGAGATCGAGGAAGACCCGGTATTTCTCATCATAGGCTTGCTGCCGGCCGGGATCCGGCTGGTAGGTGGTTTCGATGGCCGCGAGATCACGCGGATCGTCGGTCGGTGAGGCGAAGAGCCCGGCGCCGGCGCCAGCACAAAGCGCAGCTCCCCAGGCAGCCGCCTCCTCGGTGCGTGTCGCCGTGACCGGCAGACCGAGAATATCGGCAAACAGCCCAGCCATGGCGGGATTGCGCGAGATGCCGCCGGTCAGGCGGGCGGTAGCAGGCGCGAAG
>CBFGOD010000545.1:0-2817 GCA_965650295.1 uncultured Shinella sp.
GCGGGGCGCAGGACGATGTCCTGGCTTGTGCCCTGCTGGATGACCTCGCCGTCGCGCAGGATGGCGATCTGGTCGCCGAGGCGCAGCGCCTCGTCGAGATCGTGGGTGATGAACACGACGGTCTTCTTGATCTCCTTCTGGAGATCGAGCAGCACGGTCTGCATGTCCATGCGGATGAGGGGATCGAGGGCCGAATAGGCCTCGTCCATCAAAAGCACGGGCGCGTCGTTGGCAAGCGCGCGGGCAAGGCCGACGCGCTGCTGCATGCCGCCGGACAGCTGGTTGGGATATTTCTGCTCGAAGCCCTTGAGGCCGACGCGTTCCAGCCAGCGCATGGCGGTGTCGAGGCTCGCCTGGCGGGCGATGCCCTGGATCTCGAGGCCGAAGATCGTGTTGTCGAGCACGGTGCGATGGGGCAGCAGCGCGAACTTCTGGAACACCATGGCCGTCTGGTGGCGGCGGAACTCCCTGAGCTCCCCTTCGGCCATCTTCACCACGTCCACGCCATCGACGAGAACCTCGCCGGCGGTCGGGTCGATCAGCCGGTTGATATGGCGGATCAGCGTCGACTTGCCCGAGCCCGACAGGCCCATGATGACCTGGATCGAGCCGGAGGGCATCTCGATATTGATGTCGCGCAGGCCCAGCACATGGCCGTGCCGCGCGTTGAGCTCCGCCTTGGTGAGGCCGTTCTTGACGGCCTCGATATGGGCGCCCGCATTGGGTCCGAAGATCTTGTAGAGATTGCGGATCCGGATGCCGCCGAAGACATGATCAGCCATGGACGATCTCCCGGTGCTTCTGCAGGCGCTTGCCATAGGCCTGGCTGACGCGGTCGAACATGATGGCGATGCCGACGATGGCAAGGCCGTTGAAGATGCCCAGCGTGAAGTACTGGTTGGCGATGGCCTTCAGCACCGGCTGACCCAGCCCCTGAACACCGATCATCGAGGCGATGACCACCATGGCGAGCGCCATCATGATCGTCTGGTTGATGCCGGCCATGATGGTGGGCAGCGCCAGCGGCAGCTGCACCTTGAACAGTTTTTGCCGGTGGTCGGCGCCGAAGGCGTCGGCGGCCTCCAGCACGTCCTTGTCGACGAGGCGGATGCCCAGATCGGTGAGGCGGATCATCGGCGGGATGGCGTAGATGACGACGGCGATCAGGCCGGGCACCTTGCCGATGCCGAGCAGCATGACGACGGGGATGAGATAGACGAAGCTCGGCATGGTCTGCATGACGTCGAGCACGGGATTGACGATGCGCTGCATGCGGTCGGAGCGCGCCATCAGGATGCCGATCGGAATGCCGATGGCAATCGACAGCACCGTGCAGACGAAGATCATCGAGATCGTCCGCATCGTGTCGTCCCACATGTCGAAATAGCCGATGATCATGAGGGTGGCGAGGCAGCCGGCAACGATCTTCAGGCTGCGCGTGGCGGCATAGGCGATGGCGAGGATGAGCAGGGTGATGATCGGCCAGGGCGTCTTCAGCATGAAGCGCTCGGAGGCGATCAGGAAGTGCTGGAGGGGCGAGAAGAAGCCCTCGATGATATCGCCGTAGCTGCGGGTGAAGCCGCGAAAGCCGTCATCGATGGCCTTCTTCAGGTCCCGCAGCGCGTTGTCGTCCATATGCGGAAATTTGTAAAACCAGTCCATTCGGTTCCCCTTCTCCAAAGAGCCGATCCACGTGTTCTTGTTCTTGGTTTCTCGGCAGGTGAGGTGCGGCATGCGCAAGCGCATACCGCACCGGTTCTCTGAGGGCCGCCTGTCGCGGCCATCGAGCAAGGTTTAGAGCGCGGCCTCGATCTTGGCGGCGGCTTCCGGCGACACCCACTTCGTCCAGATGTCCTTGTTTTCTTCCAGGAAGTGCTTGGCGCCATCCTCGCCGCTTGCCTGGTTGTCGGTCATCCAGGCCATCAGCTGGCCGAGCGTCTGGTTGCTCCAGGAGCGCTTCGACAGATAGTCCATGACCTCGGGACCGGCCTTTTCCGAGAACGGCTTGGCGACCAGCGTCACGATCGTATCGACCGGCCAGGCATTCGGCTTTGGATCCGGGCAATCCGCCACCGTGTTGCAGCGCTTCCATTCGGCCGGGTCGTTCTCGACGCCGTATTCGAGCTTGACCATCTCGTACTTGCCCAGAAGCGCCGTCGGTGCCCAGTAATAGCCGACCCAGGCTTCCTTGCGCTCGTAGGCCTTGGCGATCGAGCCGTCCAGGCCCGCAGCCGAACCCGTGTCGATCAGCGTGAAGCCGGCCTTCTCGGCGCCGTAGGCCTTGTAGTACTGCGCGGTCACGACCGTGCCGCCCCAGCCCTGCGGACCGTTGAAGATCGCGCCCTTCGACTTGTCTTCCGGATCCGGGAAGAGCTCGGGATGCTTCAGAACGTCCTGGATCGTCTTGATGTCGGGATGCGCATCGGCGAAATACTTCGGCATCCACCAGCCCTGCACGCCGCCGTCGGGCAGCGGCGAGCCGACCTTGACGATGCGGCCTTCATCCGTGCCCTTCTTGACGACATCCGGAAGCAGGTCGATCCACGCTTCCGGCGCGATGTCCGGCTGGCCCTTCTCGGCCATCGACGTGATCGTCGGCACCGTGTCGCCGATCGTGATCTCCGCGTTGCAGCCGTAGCCTTCGTTCAGAATGATCTTGTCGAGGTTGGAAATAACCTCCGCACTCTGCCAGTTCATGCTGGCAATGGTGACGTCGCCGCAGTCGGCAGCCTGCGCCACCGAAACGCCGGCCAAACTTCCCAGAAAGAGGCAGGTCGATGCTAGCAGTTTCTTCATTTCGGTTCCCTCTGTGGCGGC
>CBFGOD010000546.1:0-2792 GCA_965650295.1 uncultured Shinella sp.
ATGCTGCCAATGCTCGCGAATGCGGCCGCGCGGATTGGCGCGCAGATGCACATAGTCGTGCCACACCTCCTCGGCCGCCATCGGCGCCGGGCGAACGGGCGTGGCATCGCCGCGGATCAAAAACTCTTCCTTGGGGCGCGTGCCGCAATGCGGGCAGGAAATCAGGCTTGCCATGGGTCAGCTCAATGCAGGTTGGGCTGGGTGCCGGCACCCGCCTCGTCGATGGGGAAGCCGCGCTCGAAGCGATCGAGCCGCAGCGCGCGCGCCACATGGTGGCTCTCGCCCTTGGCCAGCAGATGCGCAAAGCAGAAGCCGGAGGCCGGCGTCGCCTTGAAGCCGCCGTAGCACCAGCCGCAATTGAGATAGAGGTTTTCGATGGAGGTCCGGTCGATGATCGGCGAGCCGTCCATCGACATGTCCATGACGCCGCCCCAGCTGCGCAGCACGCGCACACGCGAAAGACCGGGGATCATCGTCACCCCCTCTTCCATCACATGCTCGGCCGTCGCGAGGTTGCCGCGCTGCGCATAGGAGGAATAGCCGTCGATCTCCGCGCCGAAGACCAGCCCGCCTTTGTCCGACTGCGAGATATAAAAATGCCCCGCGCCATAGGTGATGACGTGATCGATGCAGGGCTTCAGCCCCTCCGTCACGAAGGCCTGCAATACGTGGCTTTCCAGCGGCAGCTTCAGCCCCGCCATCTCGCCGACGCGCGAAGAGTTGCCCGCCGCCGCCAGCGCCAGCTTGTTGCAGCCGATGAACCCCTTCGTCGTCTCGACACCCGTGACGATGCCGTTCTCACGGCGGATGCCGGTGACTTCGCAGTTCTGGATAAGATCAACGCCCAGCCGATCGGCCCCGCGTGCGAAACCCCAGGCGACGGCATCGTGCCGTGCGGTTCCCGCCCGGCGCTGCAACAGGCCGCCGATGATTGGAAAGCGTCCGTGGTCGAAATTCAGGAAGGGCAGCATGCTCTTCAGCGTCTCGCGGTCGAGAAGCTCCGCCACAACCCCTTCCATCATCATGGCATTGCCGCGGCGGATATAATGATCGCGCTGGCCATCATTGTGGAAGAGGCTGATGATGCCGCGTTGTGAGAGCATCACATTGTAGTTGAGGTCCTGCTCCAAGCCCTCCCAGAGTTTCAGCGAGAACTCGTAGAACGGCTCGTTGCCCGGCAGCATGTAATTCGACCGCACGATCGTGGTGTTGCGGCCGACATTGCCGGAACCGAGATAGCCTTTCTCGATGACCGCGACATTGCGGATGCCGAATTCCTTGGCAAGATAATAGGCCGTCGCAAGACCATGCCCGCCGCCGCCGACGATGATGACGTCGTAATGCGTCTTCGGCTCCGGCTCGCGCCAGGCAGGTTTCCAGCCGAGATTTCCGGCAAAGGCTTGTTTCAGGATGGAAAGGGCGGAGTAACGCATGCAAAATCCCGGATCAGTTGCGCCACATTCGCATATGCAGCACAAACGGCAAGACCAAGGCACCTGTCCGGCGCGGTTTCCACATGCGACATTTGCTTTCCGGCAAGGCCGCGGCTAAGCCAGAAGCAGAAAGGCCGGAAACGATGCAGGCAGAGGCAACAGAGCTGAAACGCGTGATGGAAAGTGCCGCGCTCGCCGCTGGCCGCGCCATCATGACCATCCACAGCGCTGGCCCGGACGTGCATTTCAAACCGGACAGCTCCCCGGTCACCGAGGCGGATGAAGAGGCCGAGCGGGTGATTCTTGCGGCCCTCGCCCGGCATTTCCCGCAAATTCCGGTCGTCGCCGAGGAGGCTGTCGCCGCCGGCCAGGTGCCCGACATTTCCACCGGCCTGTTCTTCCTCGTCGACCCGCTCGACGGCACCAAGGAATTCGTCGCCGGCCGCAACGAGTTCACCGTCAACATCGCGCTTATCGAATCGGGTGTGCCGATCGCCGGCATCGTCTATGCGCCAGCGCTTGCAGTGGGCTTCATTGCCGTCGACGGCCATGCCGAACGCTTCACCGTGGCAGATGGTCACACCCTCTCCGGTCGCCAGGGCATCGGCTGTCGTGGCCGTGGCAAGGCGCTCACCGCCGTCGCCAGCCGTTCGCACGATACACCCGAAACCACCCGCTTCCTCGACGATCACGGCATTGACGCCTGCAAGGCGATCGGCTCGTCGCTGAAATTCTGCCTCGTCGCAGAGGGTCTGGCCGACGTCTATCCCCGCTTCAGCCGCACGATGGAATGGGACACCGCCGCGGGCGACGCCGTGTTGCGCGCAGCCGGCGGCGAAACCCGCACCCTCGACGGCGCGCCGCTTACCTATGGCAAACGCAACCAGCTCCATGACGCCGACTTCGCCAACCCCAACTTCATCGCCTCGGGCGCTGGATGGAACAGGGTTATGTCGCAGGCCACAAAATAACCCGATTGCTCAACGAAAAGGCGCCCGATACGGGGGCGCCGGAAATCGTAGCCGCAGAAGTGATGTCTGGAAATTCCAGACGGCATTTTTGTTGTCTGTAAAGGTTATTTCGCATAATCTGTTGGCCAAAGCCCCTAGGCGACTAACCAGTTTTCTTTGGAAAGAGTGGTCCGACGTGAAAGAAGAAAAGACGCCCGTACAGGCGGAAGCCCCGACACACGTCCCCACCGGCGCCAGCAGCCTGCTCGATATCGCCAAGCAACGCGCTCAGCAGCGCGCAGACGACAAGAAGGTCGTGGCCATCAAAAAGGGTCAGGCAAAGCGCGCACCCAACCCCAATTTGGACGACGACGAAGAAGACTTGGGCGTACGTGCACGCAAGTCGACT
>CBFGOD010000547.1:0-2788 GCA_965650295.1 uncultured Shinella sp.
CCGCATCTCGGAAGAGACGATGGACATCTATGCGCCGCTCGCCGGCCGCATGGGCATGCAGGACATGCGCGAGGAGCTGGAAAACCTCTCCTTCCGCCATATCAATCCGGAAGCCTTCGAGACCGTCACGAAAAAGCTGGAGGAACTCTCCCGCCGCAACGAGGGGCTCATCCGCAAGATCGAGGACGAACTGCGCGAGTTGCTGGTCGTCAACGGCCTTGACGATGCGCTCGTCAAGGGACGGCAGAAGACGGTCTATTCGGTTTTCCGTAAGATGCAGTCGAAGTCGCTGTCCTTCGAGCAGCTCTCCGACGTCTATGCCTTCCGCATTCTCGTGGATGATATCCCGGCCTGTTATGCCGCGCTCGGCATCGTGCACACGCGCTGGCGCGTCGTGCCGGGCCGCTTCAAGGACTATATCTCGACGCCGAAGCAGAACGACTATCAGTCGATCCACACCACCATCGTCGGCCCGTCGCGCCAGCGCATCGAGCTGCAGATCCGCACCAAGCGCATGCACGAGATCGCCGAATACGGTATCGCCGCGCATTCGCTCTACAAGGACAAGGAAGTGGTGATCGGCGAGGTGCGCACGACATCGCCGCGCTCGAATGCCTATGCCATGCTGCGCCGGACGATCGAGGCGCTGGCCGAAGGCGACAATCCGGAAGAATTCCTCGAGCATACCAAGCTCGAACTCTTCCAGGACCAGGTGTTCACCTTCACGCCCAAGGGCCAGCTGATCACCCTGCCGCGCGGCGCTACGCCGATCGATTTCGCCTATGCCGTACACACCAATGTCGGCGATACCTGCGTCGGCGCCAAGATCAATGGCCGCATCATGCCGCTCGTCACGCGGCTCTCCAACGGCGACGAGGTGGAGATCATCCGCTCCGGCATTCAGGTGCCGCCGCCGGCCTGGGAGGAGATTGTCGTCACCGGCAAGGCGCGTGCTGCCATCCGCCGCGCCACCCGCGCCGCCGTGCGCAAGCAATATGCCGGCCTCGGCTACCGCATTCTGGAGCGCACCTTCGATCGCGCCGGCAAATCCTTCTCGCGGGATGGTCTGAAGCCCGTGCTGCATCGCCTTGGCCAGAAGGACGTCGAGGACGCCATCGCCTCCGTCGGCCGCGGCGAGCTTTCCTCGCTCGACGTGCTGCGCGCCGTCTTCCCGGATTATCAGGACGAGCGCGTGACGGTGAAGCCCAACACGGAGGAGGGCTGGTTCAACATGCGCAGCGCCGCCGGCATGGTCTTCAAGCTGCCCGGCAAGGCGAAGTCCGCGCTGGAGGGCGCTGAGACCGAAACCGGTCCCGAAGCTCTGCCGATCCGCGGCCTCTCCGGCAATGCCGAGGTGCATTTCTCCGCCGGCGGCGCCGTGCCGGGTGATCGCATCATCGGCATCATGGAGAAGGACAAGGGCATCACGATCTATCCGATCCAGTCGCCGGCGCTGCAAAAGTTCGACGACGAGCCGGAGCGCTGGATCGACGTGCGCTGGGATCTCGACGAGGCCAACAACACCCGTTTCATGGCGCGCATCGTGATCAATGCGCTGAACGAGCCGGGCACGCTGGCCGAAGTTACGCAGACGATCGCCACGAGCGACATCAATATCCGCTCCATGTCGATGACGCGGGTGGCGACGGATTTCACCGAAGTGCACATCGATCTTGAAGTCTGGGATCTCCGCCAGCTGAACCAGCTGATGGGCCAGCTCAAGGAGCTTCAGTGCGTCTCGACGATCAGCCGCGTGTTTACATGACGGTTTCCATGCAAAAATATGGCAGCCTGCCCTGAATAAGGCAGGTTTGCCCAACATTTGACCGGCCGTTATGCATCTTTCGCATGGCTGTATTGGAATAGTGTCGCTGGTGCCTTGGGGGTTCTAACCCTATCTTCTGCGTCGGGAGGTAACCGAAAGAGGTTTACCATGTTGAAGCAGATCAAGAACTTTGCCCGCGCCCTGCGCGTTCCGAACGCCGACGAGCGCGAGATGGCCTATCTCAACAGCGCCATCGACCGTATCGACCTGGAATATCGCCAGCGTCAGATCGACCGCGGCCTGTTCCGCAAGTCTTTCTAAGTCTTGAGATCAAGTGGCGCACCGGGTGCGCCACGGCCGTTCGTGGCGCCATGATGGCGCCGCTGTCGGCGCCCCTGCCAGCGCCATTGAAATGCCACTAACGGATCGGCTATGTCTTGGGCATGTTGTTCAGACGCCGAAAGAAGGCCTCGATGGCCGACCGGTTGCGCGAATTCTTCTGGCCGCGCAAGGGGTTGACGCGTCCGGCGCGCTACCTTGCCAAGCGAATCCTGCGTCTTTCCGCGTCGCCGCATGCGGTGGCCGCAGGTGTTGCCGCCGGCATGTTTTCCGCCTTCACGCCGCTCCTGGGTTTCCATATCATCCTGGCCATGGCGCTTGCCTATCTGATGGCCGGCAATCTGCTGGCTGCGGCGCTCGCCACGACCATCGCCAATCCGCTCACCATTCCGCTGATTGCGCTCGCGACCTTCCGCGTCGGCGAGGCTCTTCTCGGAATCACCTCCAGCGAGGCGGTGACGGCGGCTGAACTCTTCCATCGGCTGGAGCACCTCCAGCTGTCCGAGCTTTGGCAGCCGGTGCTGAAGCCGATGCTTGCCGGCGCCGGTCTTCTCGGCCTCGTGACGGCCGCCATCGCCTATGGCGCGACGCGCTTTGCCGTACGCTCCTTCAAGGCGCGGCGTCATGCGCGCCTTCTGGAGCGCGCCGGCCTTTCCCCTAACCGCACAAGCGCACTTTCCCCCG
>CBFGOD010000548.1:0-2767 GCA_965650295.1 uncultured Shinella sp.
AGTTCGATTTCCTTGGCGACGGAAACGCCGTCCTTGGTGATGCGCGGAGCGCCGAAGGACTTGTCGATGACGACGTTACGACCCTTCGGGCCGAGCGTTACCTTCACTGCGTCTGCGAGAACGTCGACGCCACGCAGCATCTTTTCGCGCGCGGTGCGGCCGAATTTGACTTCTTTGGCTGCCATTGTGTGAACTCCTGAAGAGGTATCAGCTGAATTGGAAAGGGATTACCGGCTGATCAGCCGATGATGCCCATGATGTCGGCTTCCTTCATGATCAGAAGGTCTTCGCCGTCGAGCTTGACTTCGGTGCCCGACCACTTGCCGAACAGAACGCGGTCGCCAGCCTTGACGTCGAGCGCGATGACCTTGCCGGATTCATCGCGGGCGCCGGAGCCGACGGCGACGACTTCGCCTTCCTGCGGCTTTTCCTTGGCGGTATCGGGAATGATGATCCCGCCCTTGGTCTTGGCTTCGGACTCAACGCGACGAACGACGACGCGGTCGTGAAGCGGGCGGAAGGTGGTGCTTGCCATTGTCTAATCCCTCGATCGAATGACATTGCGGATCCCTGACGGATCCGATGGATTGGTGTTAGCACTCACCGTTTAGGAGTGCTAGCGGGACCTGAAGTAGGCGTCGGCGTTGTATGAGTCAAGAACGCCGCTCTCAAATTATTTCGCCTGCCATGGTTACCGCAGGCCGGCAGATGGGGGCGAGGTCGCATGCCATCAAGTCAACTTCGTGAATTTCCGTCTCTTTCCCTGTGGGCAGGGCAAAATTGCGGGAAGAGGCTTGTTTTCTTTGTCCCGCTTTGCAATGTCAGCCGTGCCTCGACTTCGATACGGGACTTCCTGATGGCTGAACGCATCCAATCCTTCCGCGACATCGCCGCGCAGTACGACGTGGTGCTCTGCGACGTCTGGGGCGTGCTGCACAATGGCGTGGAGGCTTTCTCCTATGCCACCGAAGCGCTCGCCGAGGCTCGCAAGGCGGGCCTGACGGTCGTGCTCATCACCAATTCCCCGCGCCCGCATCCGGGCGTGAAGGTGCAGATCCGCGGCCTCGGCGTCACCGATGACGCCTATGACCGCATCGTCACCTCGGGTGACGTCACGCGCGCGCTGATCGCCGAGGGACCGAAGAAGGTCTATTTCATCGGCGCGGAAAAGGACCTGCCGCTGCTCGATGGCCTCGGCGTCGAACCCGTTGACATCGATGAGGCCGGCATCGTCGTCTGCGCGGGCCTGCGCAGCGACGAGACGGAAACCGTCGAGGATTATCGCGACGAGCTGACCGCACTTGCGGCGCGCAAGCTGCCTTTCATCTGCGCCAATCCCGATCTCGTCGTCGAGCGTGGCCACAAGCTCATTCCCTGCGCCGGGGCGCTGGCGAAGTTCTACGAGGAACTGGGCTGCACGACGCAGATCGCCGGCAAACCGCATCGCCCGATCTATGAGAAGTCGCTCTCCGAGGTGCGCGACGTGCGTGGTGCCTTCGATCTCGGCCGCGTCATCGCCATCGGCGACGGCATGCCGACGGATGTGCGCGGTGCGGAAGCCTATGGCCTCGACGTGCTCTATATTTCGGGCGGCATTCACGCCCAGCATTATGTGGAAGCCGGCCGCACCGACGAGGCCAAGCTCGCCGGCTTCCTCGTCCAGGAAAACACCCACCCGAAATGGTGGATGCCCCGGCTTCAGTGACGGAGACGGTCGTCATGACGGTATTTCACAGGAACGAAACCCGGCAGCCGCTGCCCGAGCATCTGCGCGGCGGCGTCATCGCCATCGGCAATTTCGACGGCGTGCATCGCGGCCACCAGGCCGTGTTGGAACGGGCGCTGGAGATCGCTGCGGCGCGCAGCATCCCGGCGCTGGTTCTGACCTTCGAGCCGCATCCGCGCACCGTCTTCCGCCCCGACACGCCCGTTTTCCGCCTGACGCCGGCGCCGCTGAAGGCGCGCCTTCTCGAAGGCATGGGCTTTTCGGCGGTCATCGAATATCCCTTCGACCGCTCCTTCTCCGAAATCTCGGCGCATGACTTCATCCGCACCGTGCTGATGGACTGGCTGCACGCCTCCGAAGTCGTCACCGGTTTCGATTTCCATTTCGGCAAGGGCAGGGAAGGCGGCCCGGCCTTCCTGATGGCCGCCGGCCACGACAACGGTTTTGGCGTGACGCTGGTCGATGCCTTCCGCGACGAGAACGCCTCGGTCATCTCCTCCAGCTTCATTCGCAAGCTGCTCGGCGAGGGCGCGGTGGCGGAAGCCGCCGGCCTGCTCGGCTATCATTATACGGTCGAGGCGGAGGTCATCGGCGGCCAGCAGCTCGGCCGCACGCTCGGCTATCCCACCGCCAACATGCAGCTTCCGCCGGAAGTCGAACTGCGCAACGGCATTTACGCCGTGCGCTTCCGCCGCCCGGACGGCAGCCTGCATGACGGCGTCGCCAGCTACGGCCGCCGCCCGACAGTCACCTCGAACGGCGCCCCGCTGCTGGAAACCTTCCTGTTCGATTTCTCCGGCGATCTCTACGGCGAAGTCTCCGCCGTCTCCTTCTTCGGCCATCTGCGCGACGAGCTGAAATTCGACGGCCTCGATGCGCTGGTCGTGCAGATGAAGCGCGACGAAGAAGAGGCGCGGGCGCTGCTTTCGGGCGTCAAGCCGCTCGGGGTCATCGACCAGCGGCTCTGTTTCTGAGGTCCAGTCTGCGGCACCCCCCTCTGCCCTGCCGGGCATCTCCCCCACAAGGGGGGAGATTGGATGG
>CBFGOD010000549.1:0-2761 GCA_965650295.1 uncultured Shinella sp.
CGCTCGCCATGATGGTGATGACCGTCATGCTGGTGCTGCTCTTCGTCCACGTCGTCGTTTCCGGCCGTCGCGGCTTCGACCCCGCGACCGGGCATTGAGGAGAGCGGCCATGAAGATTTTCGCCACGCTGGCCCGCGGCAGCCTGATTGCCTATACCGCGCTGTTCTTCGCCTTCATCTATATCCCGCTCGCGCTGATCGCCGTCTATTCGTTCAACGCCAACCCGGTGAACATGATGACCTGGACCGGCTTCACCACCGAATGGTACGCCCAGGTCCTCGGCTTCAAGACGAAGATTTCGGAAAACGCGCTCTATCTGGAATCGACGAGCCAGCTCGTCGAGGCGCTCTGGAACAGCCTGATCATCGCCACCTCCACCACCGCGATCGCCACCGTGCTCGGAAGCGCCATGGCCATCGCACTCTATCGTTTCGACTTCTTCGGACGGCGCTTCTATCGCACCGTCATGTTCATGCCGATGCTGATGCCGGATATCGTGCTCGGCATCGCGCTCCTGATCTTCTTCGTGAATTCCGGCATCAATCTCGGCCTGAAGACGATCATCATCGGCCAGTGCACCTTCCTGATCTCCTATGTCTTCATCGTCGTCACCGCCCGGCTCGCCGGCATGGACCGCACGCTGGAGCATGCCTCGGCCGATCTCGGCGCCAACGAATGGACGACCTTCCGCAAGGTGGTGTTTCCGCAACTCCTGCCCGGCATCGTCGGCGGTGCGCTGCTCGCCTTCATCATCTCGATGGACGACCTCGTCATCACCTATTTCATCGCCGGCGTCGATGTCACGACCCTGCCGATGTTCATCTTCGCCATGCTCCGGCGCGGCATCAAGCCGGAGATCAACGCCATCGCCGTGATGATGCTGAGCTTCTCCTTCGTCATCGCCTCGCTTGGCCTCTACCTTCGCTCCCGGCAGAAATAACATGACCCAGACGACAAAACCCCGCGCCCGCGCCCTCGGCCTGCCCTTCACCGGCCGCACCGGCCCGCTCAATGCCATCACAGATGTCGACGGCATCGCCGTCGGCTTCCAGACCATTCGCGAGGAGACGCCCCGCCCCGGCCGCAAGCTGCCGGTGCGCACCGGCGTCACCGCCATCCTGCCGCACAGCGAAAGCGAGACACCCGTGCCCGTCTATGCCGGCCTGCACCGCTTCAACGGCAATGGCGAGATGACCGGCACGCACTGGATCGAGGACGGCGGCACCTTCCTCGGCCCGGTCATGATCACCAACACCCATGGCGTGGGCATCACCCATCACGCGACGATCCGCTGGATGCTGGAGCGTTATCCCTCGACCTACGATATCGGCGATTTCCTCTGGCTGATGCCGGTGATTGCCGAGACCTATGACGGCGCCTTGAGCGATATCAACGGCATGCCGGTGACGGAAGCCGATGCCCGCGCGGCGCTGGAAAACCTCTCGCGCGGCCCCGTTTCTGAAGGCAATTGCGGCGGCGGCACCGGCATGATCACCTATGGCTTCAAGGGTGGAACCGGTACCTCGTCGCGCGTCGTCCCATACGGCGACAAGGAGTACACGATCGGCACGCTCGTGCAGGCCAATCACGGCCAGCGAGACTGGCTGACGGTCTGCGGCGTACCCGTCGGCAAACACTTGCTGGACAACACTCCGCAGAGCCAGCTGAAGGAGCGCGGCTCGATCATCGTGGTCATCGCAACCGACCTGCCGATGGCGCCGCACCAGTTGAAGCGCCTCGCCCGCCGCGCCTCGATCGGCATCGGCCGCAACGGCACGCCCGGCGGCAACAATTCCGGCGATATCTTCCTCGCCTTCTCCACCGCCAACCCGCAGCCCATGGCGCATCGCGCCCCGCCGCGGCTCAGCATCGAGATGGTCAATGACGAATATCTCGACCCCGTCTATGCGGCGGCGGTCGATAGCGTGGAGGAAGCGGTGGTCAACGCCATGCTGGCGGCGGAAAGTGCCGGCGGCACCCCGCACGATCGCCTGCGTGTCGACGCTATCGACCACGATGCGCTGATGGCCGTCATGCAGCAATACGGCCGGCGCTAACGCGCCGGCCCTTCAATCAGTTCGCAGTGCCGTCAGGCGTGACCTTCTGACTGTCACCGCCGGTGCCGGATTGCTGCGTCGGAGAACGGTCGGTCGGCACCGCTTCCCCGCCGCCGGGCACGCTGTTATCGATCGTGTCCTGGCTCGGCTCGCCGCTGGTGGTGGACGAGGTCTGCGTCGCATCGACAGGCGCGGACGGATCGATGCGTTGACCGAAGATTTCCACCGCACCCCAGGCGATAAGGGCCAGAGCAAGGCTGATGCCGAGCACTTTCAGCACCGGCCGGCCGGGGCCGCCCTGCCGGGTCTCGCGGGCGGAATAATCCTTGCGGACGGGATCATGCGTGCGGGTGATCGGATCGCCGCGTTCGTCTTGCTGGTGGCTCATGGCGGACACTCCCTGAATTGCATCTCAGGAGCAAAACTTGCGGGCAGGACGAAAGTTCCTCAATCCTCCGCCGGCCCGTCCAGCCCCAGTGCTTCGAGAAGCCGGCGCTGGCGCAGCAAGAGGTGAGTCAGCGAGGCGACGTCGCCATGCGCCGGCTGATGCGTCATACCCTCGTCCACCGCCTCGACGATCGCCTCGAACGTATCGGCGATCTCGCGCGAAATGCCGTTGAGCTCGGCAAAACGCGGATCGACCGCCGCCGCGGCAAGCGTTGCCGTCGTCACGCGGCCGATGCCATGCGGCACCTTCGCCCCGG
>CBFGOD010000550.1:0-2748 GCA_965650295.1 uncultured Shinella sp.
GTCCTCGACGTCCATGGCCCCGGTCATGCTCTTGCCGCGGCTGATGATGGCCTTTCCGCCGCGCTTTTGCATGAACTGGTCGAGCGAGAGCTTGAAGCTCTTCTGGCCGCGGTCGGCGCGGATCGTGGCGCGGGCATAGCTGACATTGGCGAAGGCCTTGTCGAGCGTCGAACGGCTGATGCCGCGACCGGCCGCCTCGTCCTTGAACGCTTCGACCCAGGCCGGAAAACCGCCCCCATCATTCCCGCACTTGGCGGCCTGAGCCGCTGCCGGTACCGCCGCCGTGGCGATCATTGCGGCCAGCACCTTGGCCACGCTCTTGATCATGCCCATGAAAAACCCCGTGATCTCGTGAATTCCGCTGCGGGAGCATGGCATGCTCCCTTGTTCCTGTCATCGCACCTTGCCGTGAAGCCGGGCCATGCAGCCCGGTTCAAAGCGAAGTCCCGATTGTTCTCAAACGGAACAACCGGGACTTTTATTTAAACCTGGTTAAGGGATCGTTGCCACATTTCACCGAAATGCCGCAAACGCGCCCGTCCCAAAGAATTAAGCGGCCTGCTTCTTCGCCTTGATCAGGCCGCGCGCGACGAGCAGCTCGGCGATCTGGATGGCGTTGAGGGCGGCACCCTTGCGCAGGTTGTCGGAGACGACCCACATGTTGAGGCCGTTTTCGACGGTCGCGTCCTCGCGGATGCGCGAGATGTAGGTGGCGTCTTCACCGGCCGATTCGTAAGGCGTGATGTAGCCGCCGTTCTCGTGCTTGTCGATGACCTGGCAACCCGGCGCTTCGCGCAGGATGTCGCGGGCCTCGTCCGCCGTGATCTCGTTTTCGAACTCGATGTTGACCGATTCGGAATGGCCGATGAAGACGGGAACGCGCACGGCCGTGCAGGTCACCTTGATCTTCGGGTCGAGCATCTTCTTGGTCTCGGCGAGAACCTTCCACTCTTCCTTCGTGTAGCCGTCTTCCATGAAGCTATCGATATGCGGAATGACGTTGAAGGCGATGCGCTTGGTGAACTTCTTCGATTCGACCGGATCGGCGACGAAGACGGCGCGGGTCTGCTGGAAGAGTTCGTCCATGCCTTCCTTGCCGGCGCCGGAAACCGACTGATAGGTCGAGACGACGACGCGCTTGATCTTGGCGCGGTCATGCAGCGGCTTCAGCGCGACGACGAGCTGGGCGGTCGAGCAATTCGGGTTGGCGATGATGTTCTTGCGGGTGAACTGCGCGATGGCGTCCGGGTTCACTTCCGGCACGATCAGCGGAACGTCGGCGTCGTAGCGCCAGGCCGAGGAATTGTCGATGACGACGCAGCCCTGGGCGCCGATCTTCGGCGAGTACTTCTGCGAAACGGTGCCGCCGGCCGACATCAGGCAAATGTCCGTGTCGGAGAAATCGTAGTTTTCGAGGTTCTGCACCTTCAGCGTCTTGTCGCCGAAGGAGACTTCGGTGCCCTGGGAGCGGGCGGAGGCGAGCGCCACGACTTCATCAGCCGGGAAACCACGCTCGGAAAGGATGTTCAGCATTTCCCGGCCGACATTGCCGGTCGCGCCGGCGACTGCGATCTTGAAACCCATGACTAAAGCTCTCTTTCTCTGTCTCTCCGCGGGTCTTGGAGGGAAACCCGCCGGCCAGGAGCGCGGGTTTCTGTCCCCGGCCATACCGGGGAGAGAGCGGTGGCCAGAGACGTCAGACGGTTTTCGTCGTCGTTTTGGCCATTGTTTTGGAAATCGATACGCAATAGCGAACCCGTCCGGCGTTGAAGGCCGGAGCGATCATGCGGGCGATGGATTGTCCAAAGCGGTACATGGCGGTTCCCTTGCGTGGGTGCTGAATACGCTCATCTGCCGAAGAGTCAAGTCTTGCGTGCCGGTTTGGACAAATCGCGGCCGCCGCTTTCCTTCGACTTAAGTCCTACACCGAAAGTCATAAGCCCAAAGCAGCGCTGATGCGGCGTTTCGTTTTCTGCCATCCTTCCATCAGGCGCACCCTGTCCGGTGTTTTTAGGGAGAAACTCCGGACCTCCATGGGCTGCCCCGATACGCCGTTTTTGTGGAGGACAAGCAAATGGCAAATGTTTCGACGGTGGGCAACGCCAAGTCGGCGCCCATGACCGGCGAGCAGAAGAAGGTGATCTTCGCCTCTTCTCTCGGCACCGTTTTCGAATGGTACGATTTCTATCTTTACGGTTCGCTGGCGATCTATATCGGCGCCACCTTCTTCAGCCAGTATCCGGAAACGACGCGCAACATCTTCGCGCTGCTCGCCTTTGCCGCCGGCTTCCTGGTGCGCCCGTTCGGCGCGCTGGTCTTCGGCCGCCTCGGCGATCTCGTCGGCCGCAAATACACCTTCCTCGTCACCATCCTGATCATGGGCTTCTCGACCTTTGTCGTCGGCCTCTTGCCCGGTGCCGCCACGATCGGTATCGCAGCCCCGATCATCCTGATCCTGCTGCGCATGCTGCAGGGCCTGGCGCTCGGCGGCGAATATGGCGGTGCGGCGACCTATGTCGCGGAGCATGCGCCCGACGGCAAGCGCGGCTACTTCACCTCCTGGATCCAGACGACGGCGACGCTCGGCCTGTTCCTGTCGCTGGTGGTCATCCTCGCGGTCCAGTTCATTCTCGGCAAGGAAGCCTTTGCCGAATGGGGCTGGCGCATTCCGTTCCTGCTCTCGGTCGTCCTGCTCGGCGTTTCCGTGTGGATCCGCCTGAAGATGAACGAATCGCCGGCCTTCGCGAA
>CBFGOD010000551.1:0-2740 GCA_965650295.1 uncultured Shinella sp.
GGAATAGGGCGACGCTGAGGCCCACCGAGAGCGAGGCGCCGGCAATATAGACCAGCTCGTCAGCAGCCGATTCGAAGGCGAAGGCAGTGTTGAGCTCCGGGCGGTCGCGGAAAAGCTCGGTCCAGCGGGCGCGCAGCATGGCGGGCATGCTGGGCATGGCGGCGGCTAGCAGCGCCGAAGCAAACAGCGTCCAGACCGGCCAGCCCTGGTTTGCCGCGGCAATCAGCGTGAGGAAGGCGATGACGGAGACGATGGTCGTCGGCGTCAGCACGGCAGACTGGCCGTAGCGGTCGACGGCGCGGGAGATCTGCGGGGCGATCAGGGCGTTGGTCAGCGCATAGGTCGCCGAAACGGCGCCGGCGAGCCAATATTCACCATGGGTCTGCGACAGCATGGCGACGATGCCGATCGGTGCCATGGCGATGGGAAGGCGGGCGAGGAAGCCTGCGGCGGAAAACCCCTTGGTTCCCGGCACGCTGAAAATTTCCTTATACGGGTTGGACATGGCCTGCTCCTGTAAACGGGCGGTTCCACCACTTACATACGTGGCGTATGTTCAGGAAATAGTTGCATACGAGGCGTATGTCAAATAAAATACGCGACGTATGTGAATAGGAGTTGCCATGCGCAAACCGCGCGAGGAAATGATTGCCGAAACAAGGGCAAAGCTGATCGCCGCCGGCCGCCAGGCCTTCGGTGCGGTCGGCTATGCCGATGCGTCCATGGATGATTTTACCGCAAGTGCCGGGCTGACGCGCGGCGCGCTCTACCATCATTTCGGCGACAAGAAGGGGCTGCTCCAGGCCGTGATGCGCGAAATCGATGCGGAAATGACGGTGCGGCTCAACCGCATCTCGGCCGCCGCGCCCAACCGCTGGCAGGGTTTTGTCGATGAGTGCGTCGCCTATATCGAAATGGCGCTGGAGCCGGAAATCCAGCGCATCATGTTCCGCGACGGACCGGCGGTGCTGGGCGACGTCTCGCAATGGCCGACAAGCCGCGGCTGTATCGCCGCCCTCAGCCGCAGCATCGACCAGCTGAAGGCGGAGGGAACGATGGCCGAGATCGATACAGAGGCCGCCGCCCGCCTGATCAATGGCGCCAGCAGCCATGCGGCGCTCTGGATCGCAAATTCGGACGATCCGGAAGATACGTCCAGGCGCGCCGTGCGCGGCTTCCGCACCGTGCTGGACGGCCTGCGCGCGAGAGCGTGAGTCGGGTCAGGAACCCGCCGGTGCTTCCTTCAGTTCGGAGGCAGTCGTGCCGATCGTCATCGTGTTGCCGCGCCAGTCGATATTGCCGCCGATCCAGGCGCGCAGCCAGATGGCCGGCATCATGATGTCGCGCGCCATCATGGCCGGGACGGACCAGCGCGACAGATGCCAGCCCTTGGAGCGCGCAAGGGCGAGTTCCGGCAGGTAGATGCCGGCAAGCACCATGAGGACGGCGGGCAGGAGCGTCATCTCGCCCAGCGCCACGGCGACAAGCGCGAGCAGCAAGGGCGGCAGCACGCCAAGCAGAATTTCCGGCGCGAAGAAGCTCGGAAAGGTGACGCGGCGCAGACGCGACCAGCGGGCCTGACGCGACCAGATTTCCTGTTCCGTGCGGCGGCCGAGCGGCTGCTCGAACGGGGCGGAGACGAGATGGACCTTCAGGCCGAGCCGGCTCACCAGCTTGGTGGAGGCGGCGTCCTCGGCGATTTCGGCATTGAGCGCATGGATGCTGCCGTTCGCATCGAGCATCGGCTTGTACCACAGCATGCTCTTGCCCTGCGCAAAGCCCAGCCCGACGGCCTCGCCGGCATATTGCCAGCGCGCCTGCTGGGTGTTGAGGAACATGCATTCCACCTCCGCCCAGAAACCCTCCGGCCGCGAGCCGAGCGGCGTGGAGCAGACGAGGCCGGTTGTGCTGCGCCAGCTGCCCATGAGATGCTGGATGTAATCCGCCGGCATCAGCACGTTGGAATCGGCGAGGATCACCCAATCATACTGCGCAGCCTGCCAACCCTTCACGCAATTGTTCAGCTTTGGATTGGCGCTGATGCGGTCGTCGCCGATGAGGATGCGCATCTCGATTTCCAGATGGGCGGCTGCGGTCTTTTCGATGAGCGGGATGATGGGATCGTTGCCGTGGGCGACGCAGAACAGCAACTCATAACGCGGCCAGGAGAGACGGAAGGCCCGCTCCAGCGTTTCGCCGGTAAAGTTCTCGATGCCGCGAACGGGAATGACAATGGAGACCGGCGGTTTCTTGCGCAGGTCCGGCGGCGGAGCGCCCGTGGCATCCAGCCGCTTGCCGGCAATGAGGATGCTCGCGAAATTGGTCGCGACGAGAGCGCCCGAAGCGAGGGCGAAGGCCTGAGCCATGTCCATTCACGCAGTCTCCGAAAGGCGCCGCGCTTCCGAGCGGCGGCCGGGGTGCATTCACGCGCGAAGGAACACCATTGTCACATGACAGGGGAATGACGGGCGGCGCTCATCCCCTCCGCAGAAAAGCAGAGGGGATGAAAAGAGGGCGCTTTACGACAGATATTCCGCCGTCGTCGTGACCTTGCCGTAGCCGAATTCCAGCGCCGACATGATGGTGGCGTGCACCTGGGCGGCCGGCACGACCGAATCGGCGAACGCCTTGTCGCGGGTGGCGCAGGCGTCGTGCACCACCGTCAGGTCATACCCCAGATCGGCGGCGGCGCGGGCGGTGGCGTCGATGCAGACGTCGCTCATGGCGCCCACGACGACGA
>CBFGOD010000552.1:0-2739 GCA_965650295.1 uncultured Shinella sp.
CGGCGACGGCACGCTTCTGCTCACGGAAAGCTGCTGGGTGAACGACAATCGCAACCCCGGCATGACGCGTGCCGAGATCGAAAAACGCCTCAAGGCCGCGCTCGGCATTGAAACCGTCGTCTGGGTGCCCGGCGTGCGCGGGCTTGATATCACGGATGGGCACATCGACGGTTCGCTCCGCTTCGTGCAGCCCGGCCTTATCATCGCCAGCAGCTATCCCGGCGACACTTCGGAGTGGGGACGCGCCCATGAGGAGGCGCTCGCGATCCTCGCCAAGACGCGCGATGCGCGTGGCCGCGCCTTCGAGGTCGTTTCCATTCCCTCGGCAACCGAGGTTCGCTCGACGAGCGAGGATTTCCTCAGCAGCTACGCAAACTATTATGTCGGCAACGGAGCCCTCTACACGCCGCAATTCGGCGACCGGAAGGCGGATGCGCTGGCGAAGGACGTTCTCGGCCGGCTGCATCCCGGTCGTCGCATCGTGCAACTCGATGTTGACCGCATCTATGAAAACGGCGGCGGCATTCACTGCGTCACACAACAGCAACCCCGATAAACCGCCATCAGAAACGGAGAACGACGATGAAACGCTGGCTCACGCTTGCGACGGCATGCCTTTTCACGACCTCGGCATGGGCGGAGGAAAAGGTGCTCTATCTCTATTCCTGGGAATCCTATTTCAGCGCCCAGTCGATTGCCGCCTTCGAGAAGGAAACGGGCATCAAGGTCTCCTACGACCTGTTCGATTCCAACGACATCGTCGAGACCAAGATGCTGACGGGAAAATCGGGCTACGACCTGGTGACCGTCAACCTCTCTCCGCATTTCCTGCGTCAGCTGCCCGTCGGCATCTGGGCGCCGTTGGATCGCGCCCGGTTGTCCAATCTTGGAAATCTCGATCCCGCAGTCTTGGCCCGCGGCGCGAGCGTCGATGCCGACAATGCACACAACGTGCCCTGGATGTGGGGCACGACCGGTGTCGGCTATAACGTCGAGAAGGTGAAGGCGATCATGCCCGATGCACCGGTCGATAGTCTGCGCATGGTCTTCGATCCCGCGGTCGTCGAGAAATTCGCCTCCTGCGGCGTCGGCATGCTCGACGATGCCGAGCAGGTGCTGGGTCTCGCCCTCATCTACCTCGGGCTGAACCCCGACACGACCGACAGGAATGAGCTGGAAAAAGCCGTGGAGGTGGTCAGCAAGGTCCGCCCCTATGTGCGCAAGTTCCACAGCTCCAGCTATGTCAATGATCTCGCCGATGGCGATCTGTGCCTGGCGATCGGCTTTTCCGGTGACATGCTGATCGCCAGCAGCCGGGCGAAAGAGGCGGGAAAACCGTTCAGCATCGCGTACCGTCTCTCGAAAGAGGGCAACCTCGTCTGGGCCGATGTCCTCGCCATTCCCGCCGACGCAGCCCATCCGGAAGCGGCTCATGCCTTCATCGACTTCTTCCTGCGCCCGGAAATCGCCGCGGTCGCGGCCACCGAAACTGGTTTCTCCACGGCAAACAAGGCCGCACTTGGCCTGCTTGATGAAAACCTGCGGGCGAACCCCGACCTCTACCCCTCTGACGAAAACCAGAAGCGTCTGCATTTGCCGAGGGCACTCAGCCAGAAGGCTCTCAAGATGTGGACCCAGGCCTGGGACCGCGCGAAAGGGCTGCGGTAACCGGCGCCGGAGAGATCGCAATGTCCCAGATGGGACATTGCCGGGCAAAAAACCCAAGGCTAGAACCGGTGCAACGATATTGCAGGCGGGGAGCCTTGCGCGGAAGAGACCGATGCTCGCTGCTCCTAGCGGGCATCCATCATCCGCAAGCATGGTCCATGCGGGAGGAAATCAATGAAGGTCGTCGAAACATCGATCGCTGCGCTGCGCGAAGCACTCCAGGCAGGGGAAACCACCAGCGTCGAGCTGGTCGCGGCCTATCTGAACCGTATCGCCTACTACGACCGGCACGGCATTGCGCTCAACGCTGTTCCGGTGCTCAACCCCGATATGTTTGCGGAAGCATGCGCCTCGGACCTTCGGCGCGCGCGAGGTGAAAGTCTTGGCCCGCTTGACGGCATTCCGTACACCGCCAAGGACAGCTACAAGGTGAAAGGGCTGAGCGTCGCTTCCGGCTCGCCTGCCTTCGCCGACCTGGTCGCGACGGAAGACGCCTTTGCGATTTCCCGCCTGCGTGCGGCCGGCGCCGTGCTGATCGGATTGACCAACATGCCTCCGATGGCCAATGGCGGCATGCAGCGCGGCGTCTATGGCCGCGCGGAATCGCCTTACAACGCCGACTGGCTGACGGCCGCCTTCGGATCCGGCTCTTCGAACGGTTCGGGGACCGCCACGGCCGCAAGCTTCGCCGCTTTCGGCCTGGGCGAGGAAACCTGGTCGAGCGGCCGCGCGCCCGCAGCAAACAACGGGCTTTGCGCCTACACACCGAGCCGCGGCGTCATCTCCGTGCGCGGCAACTGGCCGCTTGTGCCAACCATGGATGTCGTGGTGCCGCACAGCCGCTCGATGGCCGACATGCTGGAATTGCTCGATGTCATCGTGGCGGACGACCCCGAAAGCCGCGGCGACCTTTGGCGGCGTCAGCCTTGGATTTCGATCCCGAAAGCCTCAGAAATCCGGCCCCACTCCTATGGGGCGATCACGCGAACGGCGAGCCTCGCCGGCAAGCGCTTCGGCCTGCCGGCCATGTATATCAACGCCGATCCGGAGGCCGGATCCGGCAAGAAGGTG
>CBFGOD010000553.1:0-2734 GCA_965650295.1 uncultured Shinella sp.
TTTCGTCGCGCTCGGCATGGTCATCCGCGGCGAGACCTACCATTTCGATATCGTCGCCAATGAATCGAGCCGTGCCCTCATGGATCTCGCCGTCAGCGAAAGCCTGCCGATCGGCAACGGCATCCTGACTGTCGAGAATGACGAGCAGGCCTGGGCGCGCGCCCGTCGCTCGGAAGGCGACAAGGGCGGTTTTGCCGCCCGCGCGGCACTGACGATGATCGAGCTGAAGAAAAAACTGGGCGGCGAACAGTGAGCACGGACAAGGAACAGCAGCCGGTAAAGCCGGCCAACCAGCGCGGCGCGGCCCGTCTTGCCGCCGTGCAGGCGCTCTACCAGATGGACATCGGCGGTTCGGGCGTGCTCGAAGTGGTCGCCGAATACGAGACGCATCGTCTCGGCCAGGAAGTCGACGGCGATACCTATCTCAAGGCCGATGCCTCGTGGTTCCGCTCGATCGTATCAGGTGTCGTGCGCGACCAGCGCCTGCTCGACCCGCTGATCGGAACCGCCCTGCAGGACGACTGGGCGCTGTCGCGTCTCGATTCCACCGTGCGCGCCATCCTGCGTGCCGGCACCTTCGAGCTGAAGGAACGCAAGGACGTGCCGATCGCCGTGATCGTCACGGAATATGTCGAGATCGCCAAGGCGTTCTTCGAGGATGAAGAGCCCAAGCTGGTGAATGCCGTGCTGGACCGCATCGCCAAGCAGCTACGGCCAGATTCACGCAAATAACGGTAGGCACCATGAGCACGGATACGGTCGAAGGTCTTGAACGGCAGCTTTCGGCCGCACGCCGCAATGTCTTCCTTTTGATGTTTGCACAGGCGCTTCTGGCCTCCTCCGGCCCGATCGTCTTCTCCGTCGGTGGCCTTGCCGGCTATAACCTGCTCGGCCCCGACAAGTCGCTCGCCACTGCGCCGCTCACCGGCTTCAACATTGGCGTCGCGCTCGGCGCCGTCTTCGTGGCGGTCGCCGCGCGCCTGCTTGGCCGCGTCTATGGCTTCATCGTCGGCGCGCTGATCGGGGCAGGAGGTGGCCTGATCGCTGCGATTGCGCTGTTCCGCGGCGACTTCTGGCTTTTTGCCCTCGGCTTCGTGCTCGTCGGCATATCGGGTGGCTTTACGCAAAAGATTCGCTTTGCCGCCGCCGATGCCTCGCCCTCCTTCTACAAGCCGCGCGCCATTTCCTGGATCCTCGCCGGCGGCGTCATTTCCGCCATCCTTGGCCCGCAGGTGGTGATCCTCACCAAGGACCTGTTCGAGCCGGTGCTGTTTGCCGGCGCCTTCGTCGCGCTAGCACCGCTCTGCCTTGCCGCCATCGTGCTGTTCCTGTTCCTGCGTCTGCCCGATCACAAGGCGGCGGGCGTGGCGAGCGGCGAGGCGGCACGGCCGCTTAGCGAAATCGTGCTGACCCAGCGCTTCCTCACCGGCATGATCTGCGGCATCTCCACCTATGCCCTGATGACATTCATGATGACGGGTGCGCCGCTTGCCATGGTCATCGGCTGCGGATTCTCGCCGGAAATGGCCACACTCGGCATTCAGTGGCACGTGCTTGCCATGTTCGCGCCAAGCTTCTTCACGGGCATGCTCATCCAGCGTTTCGGCGCGGAGAAGGTCGTGGCCGCCGGTCTCGTCATCCTCATGGGCTGCGCGGGCGTGGCGCATGCCGGCATCGCTCTCTGGAACTTCTGGGGTGCGCTGATCCTGCTCGGCGTCGGCTGGAACTTCGGCTTCATCGGCGCCACCGCCATCGTCGCCTCCAGCTACCGGCCGCACGAGGCCGACAAGGTGCAGGGCTTCCACGACATCATCCTGTTCGGTGCGGTGGCGCTCGCCTCGTTCTCCTCGGGCAAGGTGTTCAACGCCTATGGCTGGCAGACGATCAACCTGATGTTCTGGCCGATCACCGGCATCAGCCTTGGTCTCGTCCTGCTTTTGCTTTTGCGCAATCGCCGCGCCGCCGTCTAATCGGTTCAGATCGACCGACGCCGAAAAATCCGTTTGGCAGAAGCGGTTGCCGCAGTGCGGCGGCTTGACGCAGCCGATTCGCAAACGCACTCTGGCCGCGCACCGGCACCCGTCTTGTGAGGAGGCAAACGGGAGCGGGCGCATATCGGCCGCGGGGGGAGGACCCCGTGGCTTCCTAGGAGGACAGAGCGAAATGACCATATTGTTTGGCGTTATCGCATGCGGGTTGCTTTCGGTGGTCTATGCCATCTGGGCGACACAGTCGGTGCTTGCCGCCGACCAGGGGAATGCCCGCATGCAGGAAATTGCAGGTTATATCCGGGAAGGGGCACAGGCCTACCTCACCCGGCAGTACAAGACCATTGCCGTCGTCGGTGTTGTCGTCTTCGTCGGCACCTGGCTGCTTCTTTCCGCTACGGCTGCCATCGGGTTCCTGATCGGCGCCGTCCTGTCTGGCGTCGCCGGTTTCATCGGCATGCATGTGTCCGTCCGCGCCAATGTGCGCACGGCGCAGGCCGCGTCCGTCAGCCTGTCCTCCGGCCTCGACATCGCCTTCAAGTCGGGTGCGATCACCGGCATGCTTGTCGCTGGCCTCGCCCTTCTCGGCGTGTCCATCTACTATTGGGTGCTCACCGGCGTTCTCGGCCAGGAGCCGGCCTCTCGTGAGGTTATCGACGCGCTCCTCGCGCTCGGCTTCGGCGCTTCGCTCATCTCCATCTTCGCTCGTCTCGGCGCCGGTATCTTCACCAAGGGTGCGGACGTCG
>CBFGOD010000554.1:0-2732 GCA_965650295.1 uncultured Shinella sp.
CCGCCGTCTTCCCGCATATCGAGATCGCGCGTCTTGAAGTGATCGATCTTCTGGTTGAGCGCCTGAACCCGGTGGCGCAGGCCGTGGATTTCGGCGGTGTTCTCTTCCACCATCGCGGCATTCTGCTGCGTGATGAGCTCGACCTGATGCACCGCCCGGTTCACCTCGTTGATGCCCTCATACTGCGCGGCAGCCGCCGCCTCGATCTTGCCGACGAGCGTATGGATCGACGAAATGTGGTCGTTGATGACCGAGAGCGCCTCGCCCGTTTCCGTGACGAGCGCAACACCGTTGCGAACCTGCGCGGAACTCTCCGAGATAAGACCCTTGATCTCGCGGGCCGCACCGGCGCAGCGCTGGGCGAGCTCGCGAACTTCCTGGGCAACGACGGCAAAGCCGCGGCCGGCCTCGCCGGCACGGGCGGCCTCGACACCGGCGTTGAGCGCCAGAAGGTTCGTCTGGAAGGCGATCTCGTCGATGACGCCGATGATCGTGCTGATCTTTTCCGAGGAGCGGTTGATCTCGCCCATGGCGGTGACGGCCTTGGCCACGACATCGCCGGAGCGCTGGGCATAGCTGTGCGTCTCGTCGACCGAAACCGCGGTCTTCTGAGCGCTTTCGGCCGTGGAACGAACGATGTCGGTCAGTTGGCGCAGTGCGCGGGAGCTTTCCTCGAGTGCCGCCGCCTGCTGTTCGGTGCGCCGCGCCAGATCGTCGGCGGAGGCGGCAAGGTTGCCGGTGCCGCCGTTGATTTCCACCGTCGCCGCACGCACGTCGGAGAGCGTGAGACGCAGCGCTTCGACGGCGTTGTTGTAGGTACGGGCCATGGCGACATATTCGGCGGCGAGCGCCTCCGTCATGCTTTCTTCGAGATTGCCGGCAGCGAGCTGGCCGAGCACGTCGGAGAGCGCGGTCAGCGCCTCGGTCTGCTCCGCCTCGATGCGGGCGCGCTCGCTGGTGCGGCGGGCCTGTTCCTCGGCCGTCAGCTGGCGCTGGGCTTCCGCCTCCTGTTCCAGCCGGACGTTTTCGCGGGCGGCATCGCGGAAGACGGCGACCGAGCGCACCATGTCGCCGATCTCGTCGCCGCGGTTGCGGCCGTCGATGCTGATGTCGAGATCGCCGCTGGCAAGGCGCGCCATGGATTCGGTGACGCGTTTCAGGGGGCCGCGCAGGGTTTCGACCAGCATCAGACCGCCGATGATGGCGAGCAGCGTGCCGGCGACCATGGCGATGATCGAGACGTTTGCCGAACGCTGGCTGTCCTGCTTGCCGGCTTCCTGGGCACTCGAAACGAACTGCTCGAGCGTCTGGCTGGCATCGGCGACGGAGGCATAGGCGCTGACGCGCGCCGCCTGCCACTTCTCGCCGACGGAGATAAGGTCCTGCGTGCCCTTCTCGATGCTGACAAGCGAGGGTGCGAGCTTCTGCGAGAGATCGCGCAGCGCCGCATTCTTCCCGCCGAGCTTGGCAAGCTCGGCGGCACTGGCGGCGACGGCCTTCACGTCGGCCAGAACAGCGTCGCGGCTGGCCTGGTCGAGCTTGCGGTGCAGCTCACTGATGTGCAGGCGGGTCTGATCGATGCCCTTGAACGTGTCTCCCATCAGCGTGATGAGCGTCTTGAGCAGGCCGATCTCGGAATTCATGCCGACGAACCGTTTGGCTGCGGTGTCGGAATTCTTGCCCGCCTCCTTCAGGAAGTCGGCATCGAACTTGGAAAGCTTGGTGAGCACGGGCACGAATTTCGTTTTCTTGCTCTCGGCATCGTCGGTGCCGGCAAGAATTTCCTGCACCGCGGCGATTTCGGCTTCGAACGGCTTGATCTTCTCGGCAGCCTTCGGCGAAGCAATCGCCTTGGATTCGGCAAGCTGCTTCAAGAGCTGCGGCAAATAGGTCTCCGCCGCCTTCACCTTGTCTTCGGGTTTCATTGCCAGTGCGACCGGCTTGCGGAATTTCCCGATGCGCTCGGCCAGACCCTGATAGGCGGCGGCATCGAAGAGCAGCGCCTTGGCGAAGGCTTCCTTCTCGCCCGATTCGCTCCTGATGACCGCGATCTGCTTTTCGGAGAAGTCACCGTCCTTGGCCATCGCGGCGAGCGCGCCTTCGAGATTGGCGGTAATCGCGTTGCGCTCCTGATCGATCGCCCAGAGCGTCTCGGTCTGGCTGCGCATCGTGCTGGCAAGAGCGACGACGGAGGCGATCTTGGCCTTTTCGCCGGCGTTCGGCAGCAGATCGTCGAGGTTGTGGATACCCTCTTCCTGTTCGTCGATCCGGGCGGAAAGCGCATCGCGCGTATCCTGGCCGGGCTTGTCGGCGAAATCCTGCAGACCCGTGCGCAGGTTCTGGAAATGCGAAAGGCTGTTGATCGTCTCGCGGGTGACCGTCATGTGACCGTTCAGCGTGCTCGCGGTGAAATAGCCGACAAGGCCGATGCCCGCGATGAGCGCAACGAGAGGAATGACGAACAGCAGCACCTTGGTGACGATGCGGCGCTGCTGGAGCAGGCGGTCTATGAAGGACATGGGTTCCCCGACGCTTTTTATGACGACCATGTCCCGTCGGGTGCTTTCAAAGCCGACACGACCGCTCTGGCTACCAGGGGGAGCGCGGCCGAAAACAGCTCAAGAGGCACGGCCGATCTTGCATCAGGCGGCCAGCCCTCACCCGTCGCATCATGCGAACGCATTGGGATAATGCGAAGATAGGGGGGGAAGCTTAATGAATGCCTTCGAGAA
>CBFGOD010000555.1:0-2724 GCA_965650295.1 uncultured Shinella sp.
CCGTCTCCGTATAGTCGGCCGCGACCAGCGGCAGCAGAGCCTTGGCTACCTCGGACGGATGCTGCACCGTCGAGGGATCCTCGCCCGGCACGGCTTGGGCGCGCATGGCGGTGCGGGTGGCGCCGGGGTCGACGGAGGTGATGCGGAGCGCCGTGCGCTGCGTCTCGCCGGCCCAGGTGCGGGCGATGGCTTCGACGGCGGCCTTAGAGGCGGAGTAGGGGCCCCAGAAGGGCTTGCACTTGTGGGCGGCGCTGGACGACAGAATGACGGCGCGGCCGGCATCGGACTTCAGGAGCAGCGGGGCCACCGAACGGATCAGCCGCCACGTCGCCGTGACGTTGATATTCATGACCTTCTCGAACACTTTCGCCTCGACATGGTCGATCGGCGAGATCGTGCCGAGCACGCCGGCATTGGCGACAAGAATATCGAGTTTGCCCCAGCGTTCGAAGATCGAGCCGCCGAGCTTGTCGATCGCTGCCATGTCGGCGAGATCGAAGGGCACCAGCGTCGCGCTGCCTCCTTCGGCCTTGATCGCATCGTCCAGCTCCTCGAGGCCGCCGACGGTGCGGGCGCAGGCGATGACATGCGCACCGGCCTTGGCGAGTTCGAGGGCGGTGAAATAGCCGATACCGCGCGATGCGCCGGTGACCAGCGCAATGCGGCCGTTCAGGTCGATGCTCATGATGTCTTCAATTATCCGTTGCTAGCCATGACCGAGACCTTCCGTCCCATCGTCTCGCCTTCCTTGTCAAGGAGGCGCGTCGGATAGTCGCCGGTGAAGTAATGGTCGGTAAACTGCGGGCGGGCCGGGTTGCGATCCTCGCCGCCGACGGCGCGGTAAAGGCCGTCGATGGAGATGAACTCCAGCGAATCCGCGCCGATATATTTCGCCATCGCCTTGACGTCGTTGTACTGGTTGGCGAGCAGCTTGTCGCGGTCGGGCGTGTCGATGCCGTAGAAGTCCGGGTAGAAGATCATCGGGCTGGCGACGCGGATATGCACTTCCTTGGCGCCGGCATCGCGGATCATCTGCACGATCTTCAGCGAGGTCGTGCCGCGCACGATGGAATCGTCGACGAGGATGACGCGCTTGCCGGCGATCATCGCGCGGTTGGCCGAATGCTTCAGCTTCACGCCGAAGGCGCGGATCTGCTGCGTCGGCTCGATGAAGGTGCGGCCGACATAGTGGTTGCGGATGATGCCGTATTCGAAGGGAATACCGCTCTCCTGGGCATAGCCGAGCGCTGCCGGCGTGCCGCCATCCGGCACCGGCACGACCACGTCGCCCTCGACCGGATGTTCCTTGGCAAGGTTGATGCCCATGTTCTTGCGCGCGACATAGACGCTGCGGCCGCCGACGACCGAGTCCGGACGGGCGAAATAGACATATTCGAACAGGCAGAGCCGTTCCGGCTGCGCATTGCCCGACTTCTTCGCCTCGATGGTGATCGAGCCGTCCGGCTGGATTTCGCAGACGATGATCTCGCCGTTCTCGACGTCGCGGATGAACTTGGCACCGATGATGTCGAGCGCGCAGGTTTCGGAGGCGAAGATCGGCTTGCCGTCGAGTTCGCCCATGACGAGCGGGCGGATGCCCGTGGGGTCGCGCGCGGCGATCAGCTTGGTGCGGGTGATGCCGAGCATCGAATAGCCGCCTTCCATCTGGCGGATGGCGTCGATGAAGCGGTCGGTGGTGTTCGTGTAGCGCGAGCGGGCGATGAGGTGGAGCACGACTTCCGTGTCGGAAGTCGACTGACAGATGGCACCGCCGGCAATCAGCTGGCGCCGCAGCGTCAGGCCGTTGGTGAAGTTGCCGTTATGGGCAACGGCGATGCCGCCGACTTCCAGTTCGGCAAAGAGCGGCTGCACGTTGCGCAGCGCCACTTCACCCGTCGTGGAATAGCGCGTGTGGCCGACGGCGATGGTGCCGGGCAGTTTGGCGAGCGTCACCGGGTTGGTATAATGGTCGCCGACGAGGCCCATATGCTTTTCGGTATGGAACTGCTTACCGTCGAAGGAGACAATGCCGGCCGCTTCCTGGCCGCGATGCTGAAGCGCATGCAGGCCGAGCGCCGTCAGCGTCGCGGCATCCGGATGGCCGAGAATGCCGAAGACGCCGCACTCTTCGTGAAGCGTATCGCCATCGAGATCGTCGTCGTGGCGGCCGGGAAACAGGAAATCGCTCATTGCTGCCAGCGTTTGCGCGGGACCTTAGAGGGTGCGCGGGGTCTTCGTCACCCTAGGCCATGCCCATATGGGTATGGTCTAAAGCATTTGCCACCGAGGCTCGGAAGCGTCAGTGGCTGATGGTCTATCCTACCAAAAAATCGGGGAGCCTGCCTTCGTCATATTTCGTGAGCGGCGGCTCCCCTGATTGCTTATCCGTTCGTGGCGGGCGTGTCTTCCGCGGGCGCCTGGTCGGCACCGCCCGTGCCCGTGCCCGTGGCGGCATCCGGGTCTTCCGTCGTGCCGCCTTCGCCGGTTGCCGGTGCGCCTTCGGTCGTCTTGCCGCGCAGCCGGTCGATGATCGTCGCGTCGGCATCTTCAGGCAGGAGCGCGATGAGGCGCGCGCCGAGATTGTCGAGCAGCGGCTTGGATTTCGCCGTGGTGACCCAGGACGGCTGCTGCTGCGGGGCGACCAGCCAGTTGAAGAACAGCATGGCGACGACGACGAGCAGGATGCCGCGTGCGGCACCGAACAGGAAGCCGAGCGTGCGGTCG
>CBFGOD010000556.1:0-2708 GCA_965650295.1 uncultured Shinella sp.
ACTATGACATCCGTCTTCATGTGCTGCCCCATATTCCACATTCACATGCCGTGATCCATTGCATGGCCCGAATAGCGGATGCAAGACGCCTGCTTGCGTCAAAGCGCCATGAAGGAAGAGAGATCGACAGTCCGCAGCCACACGGCTAGCTTCACGCTGCCATGGACAGGGAAGAAAGCGGCATGCAGCTCGGGACCGTGCGGGAACTCTGGCGCTATCCGGTCAGCTCGTTGACCGGCGAACAGCGCGATGCCGTCGATCTCGACGAGACCGGCGTTGCCGGCGACCGGCAATGGGGCCTGTTTGATGCCGGAAGCGCGGATGTCGCGGCACCCGAGAGCGAGCGCCGCTGGCGGCCCGTGTCGGGGCTGCGGTCGAGAATGACAGTCGAGGGGCCGCAGATCAGCCGCGATGGCGCCGTCTGGCATGCCGTACCCTCCCCGGATGCCGACAGGGTCGCGTCGGAACATCTGGACTTCCCGGTGCGCTTCCGGCGCTTCGGCGCGATGGATGCGGCACCGCGCTACGATCGCGGTCCCCTGCATATCCTGACGACCGGGTCGCTTGCCCGCCTGCAGGCGCTTCTGCCGTCGGCGGTCATCGACACGAGGCGCTTCCGGCCGAATATCCTCGTCGAGACCGATGCGGGCGACGACGACTTCGTCGAACAGCGCTTCATCGGAAAGCGGCTGACCATCGGAAACGCTGTCGTCGAAATCACCGAAGCCTGCACGCGCTGCGCCTTCACCGCACTCGGGCAGCCGGACCTTCCCTTCGACAAGGATGTGCTGCATGCCATCGCCAAACATGGCGGCGGCGGCTTCGGCGTGCTGGCGAAGGTTGTCCTGACGGGCCGGATCGCCGCCGGCGACGCCGTCAACGTCGAACAGGCCTACTGACCGGCCAGCCGCAGCAGGTTTTCGATGGCGGAGCGTTCGAAACCGCCGATGCCTTCGGAAATATCGGCCTTGATGGCCGCCGCCACCGCATCCTCGTCACGCTTGCGCAGGGCGGCGATCGCCTCCTGATGGCGATCGACGAAATAGAGCTGGGCGACATGCTCCATGGCGATGCCGAGGAAGGGGCCGAGCTGGAGCCAGATGCTCTCCACCATCGGCATGATCACCTGCTCGGGATTGGCGGAATAGAGCGTGCGATGGAATTCCTGGTTCAGGAGCAGCGCGGCCGCATTGTCCTTGCGCGCGATCGCCTCGTCCTGCGCCCGGTCGACCTCCTCGAGCCTGTCGATACAGCGCTCTGTGATATGCGGCACAGCGCGGCGGGCGGCGTGCTGCTCCAGCACGGAGCGCAGCGAGACCAGCTCGCTGAACCGATCGGCCGTCATGCGCGGCACCATGATGCGCCTGTTGTCGAGCACCCGCAGCGCCCCTTCCGAGGACAGGCGGCGCAACGCCTCGCGCACCGGCGTGGGGCTACTCTCCATCGCCTCGGCAATGCCGCGGATGGTCAACGATTCGCCCGGCCGGATCGAGCCGACCATGATGGCCTGGCGCAGGCGCCGATGCGCATATTCATGCGTTGTCATGCCGTCCGGACGGTCCAGACGTTCCAGCGCCAGATTGCCCAATCCATTCCTCCTGTGACAGGCTGTTCGTTGCGAACCTATCCCTCGTGACAGGTTCTAGCAGCTTGACCCACGACAAGAAAGTGTGCATATTTTCAAAATGTGATCACAAAAATAATTATGTGATAGGGAAGGGACCCATGGCTCTGAGCGAAGATTCCGAGTGGCTGATCAGCGCCGATGGCGTGGAAAGCATTCAAGCCGTCGTCTGCGACCTGAACGGCATCCTGCGCGGCAAGCGCGTGCCCGTCGGGCAGGCGGAAAAGGTGCTGAAGGGCGGCATCCGCATGCCGCTGTCCATCGTCGGCGTCGACGTCTGGGGCGAGGATATCGTCGGCTCGAGCCACGTCTTCGCGTCCGGCGACATGGACGGCATCTGCGCCGCGACGGGGCGCGGTGCGCTCCCGGTCAGCTGGACGCTGAAACCATCCGCCGTCGTGCCGCTCTGGCTGTTCAAGGAAAGCGGCGAGCCGTTCCTCGCCGATCCGCGCCAGGCGCTCGCCAATATCGTGCGCCAGTACCACGAAATGGGCCTCAAGCCCGTCGTCGCCTCCGAGATGGAGTTCTATCTGATCGACGCCGAGCCCGACCACGCCCAGCCGCCGATCTCGCCCTATACCGGCAAGCGGCTCGATTCCGACGCCATCCTCTCCATCGACGAGCTGGACGATTTCGGCCAGTTCTTCTCGGACGTCTATGCGGAATGCGAGCGGCAGAACGTGCCGGCAGATTCGGCCGTCGCCGAAAACGGCATCGGTCAGTTCGAGATCAACCTCATGCATTCGGACGATCCGTTGAAGGCGGCCGACGACGCGCTGTTCTTCAAGCGCATCGTCAAGGGTATCGCCCGCAAGCACGGCTTTGCCGCCACCTTCATGGCAAAACCCTACGGCATGCGCTCGGGCAGCGGCATGCACATGCATTTCAGCCTGGTCGACGAAGAGGGCAACAACGTCTTCGACGACGGCACGGCCGAAGGCTCCGACATCATGAAACACGCCGTCGCGGGCCTGACGCGCGGCATGGCGGAAACGACGCTGCTCTTTGCGCCGCATTTCAACTCCTCCCGCCGCCGGCGCCCCGAGACGCATGCCCCGACCTCCGTCTCCTGGGGCTACGACAC
>CBFGOD010000557.1:0-2701 GCA_965650295.1 uncultured Shinella sp.
TGCGGTCGTGGGCCTTGCTGTTCTCAATGGCGGTTTCTAGATCGGCGATGGAGGAGACCTTCACGGCGACCGCGCCCATGCTTTCGGCATGCGCCCGGAAATCGATATCCGGCATCATCTCGATCATCGAGTCCTTCAGCAGATTGTTGAAGTTGGCGCCGCCGGTGCCCATCTGCAGCCGGTTGATGCAACCATAGCCGCGATTGTCGAGCACGATGATGGTGAGCTTCTTGCCGAGCATGACCGAGGTCGACAGCTCCGAATTCATCATCATGTAGGAACCGTCGCCGACCATGACGACGACATCCGCCTCCGGCCGCGCGATCTTCACGCCAAGCCCGCCGGCAATCTCGTAGCCCATGCAGGAGAAGCCGTATTCCATGTGGTAGCCGCCCGGTTTCTGGGCCTCCCACAGCTTGTGCAATTCGCCCGGCAGGCCGCCGGCCGCGCAGACGAGCACGGAATTCTCGCCGCCGATCGTGCGCTGCACCGCGCCGATGACCTGCGCATCGGAGGGCAGGTCGGCATTGGTCGGCGCGGTCGCGCGGGCGACGGCGGCCATCCACGTGTCCTTGCGGGTCTTCGCCGTTTCCGTGAAGGCGGCGGGCGCCTTCCAGCCGCCGAGGGCTTCCGACAGCAGCGTCAGGCCTTCGCGCGCATCCGCGACGAGCGGCTGGCTGTCACGCTTGGCGGCGTCGAAGGCGACCGTGTTGAGACCGATCATCTTGACGTTTTCGTTCTTGAACAGCGCCCAGGAGCCGGTGGTGAAATCCTGCATGCGCGTGCCGACGGCGAGGATCACATCCGCTTCCTCGGCGAAGGCGTTGGCGGCGGAGGTGCCGGTGACGCCGATCGAACCCATGCAGAGCGGATGATCGTCCGGCAACGCCGACTTGCCGGCCTGGGTGACGGCGACCGGGATGCCGTGCATGCCGGCAAAAGCCTTCAGCTCGGCTGTCGCCTGCGAATAGAGCACGCCGCCGCCGGCGATGATCAGCGGCTTCTCGGCCTTGCGCAGCGTGGCGATGGCGGCGGCGAGTTCGTCGGTATCGGGGCGGGGGCGGCGGTGCGTCCAGACCTTCTCCTCGAACAGGCTGGCCGGATAGTCATAGGCCTCGGCCTGCACATCCTGGCAGAGCGACAGCGTCACCGGGCCGCAATCGACCGGATCGGTCAGCACCTGCATGGCGCGCTTCAGCGCCGAGATGATCTGCTCGGGACGGGTGATGCGGTCGAAATAGCGCGAGACGCAACGGAACGCGTCGTTGACCGAGACGGTGCCGTCGTTGAAATCCTCGATCTGCTGGAGGACCGGGTCGGGAATGCGGTTTGCAAAAACGTCGCCGGGCAGGAAGAGCACGGGCAGGCGGTTGACATGCGCCACACCGGCCGCCGTCACCATGTTGAGCGCGCCGGGGCCGATGGAGGTCGTGCAGGCCATGAAGCGCTGGCGGAAGCTGGCTTTCGCAAAGGCGACGGCGGCGTGTGCCATCCCCTGTTCGTTATGGGCGCGCAAGGTCGGAAGTTCGTTGCGCACCTGATAGAGCGCCTCGCCGATACCCGCGACGTTGCCATGGCCGAAAATGCCCCAGACGCCGGCGAAGATCGGAACCGTCTTGCCATCGACGACGGTCATCTGCGCCTTCAGGAAATGCGTGACGGCCTGCGCCATCGTCAGCCGGATCGTCTTGCCCATGATATTCCTCCCAAATTCTCTGGCACGTATTTTCCCCTCCCCAACCCCTCCCCACAAGGGGGAGGGGCTAATCCGCCGATCCGTCTTGCCCAATACAACGTCACTTCAGGAAGAAACGGAAATGGGACTTTTGCACGGTGCGGCATAGAAGCCCCTCCCCCTTGTGGGGAGGGGTTGGGGAGGGGATTTCGCTTCAATTCAACCCACGCGTCCGAAGCCACGCATCCGTCAGCTCGCGGAAGCGGCCGGCCATGTCTGCGATCGCAGTCTCGTCATCCATTTTTCCCGCCATCCAGGCACGGGCGGCATCGACGAAGATCGTACGACCGACGGCAAAGCCCTTCACGGACGGTGCCACCGTCGTCGCCTCGAAGGCCTTCACCAGTTCTTCCGTCGGCGCTTCCAGGCCGAGCAGCACGATACCACGGCAATAGGCATCATTTTTGGCGATGACGGCCTCGATGTTCTTCCACGCCTCGCTCGATGCCTGCGGCTCCAGCTTCCACCAGTCCGGCTTGATGCCGAGATCGTAGAGTTCCGTGAGCACCGTCGAGATCGTATCATCCTTCAGCGGCCCATTCTTGCCGGCGATGATCTCGACCAGCAGTTCACGGCCGACGCGGCGGGCGGCTTCGAAGAGCGTGCGCAGCTTTTCCTGCTGCTCCTTCTTCAGCGCGGCCGGATCGTCCGGATGGTAGAAGCACAGGCACTTGATGCAATGGTCGAGCGGCCATTCCACCAGCTGCGAGCCGATATCCTGGCTGAATTCGAAGCGCAGCGGCTTGGAACCGGGCAGCTCGACCGGGCGGCCGATCCACGAGAAATTCTGTGTGGCAGCATCGAAGAAGGCGTCGCGGCCGAAACGCTCGTCGATCAGCATGCCGTAGCCCGGGCGGCCCTCGGCAACGCGGGCGGTCGCCTGCACCGTGAGGCGCTTGAACTCGGAAATCTTCTCATGCGGCACGTCAAGTTCGTCGGCGATATCGACGAGCTGCATGCGGTGGT
>CBFGOD010000558.1:0-2699 GCA_965650295.1 uncultured Shinella sp.
GCCCGCGCTCCGCAAGGTCTACGACCAGATGCCTGAGCCGCGTTACGTCATCTCGATGGGCTCCTGCGCCAATGGCGGCGGCTACTATCACTATTCCTATTCGGTGGTGCGCGGCTGTGACCGCGTGGTGCCGGTCGACATCTACGTACCAGGCTGTCCTCCCACGGCGGAAGCGCTCCTTTACGGTGTGCTCCTGCTGCAGAAGAAGATCCGCCGGACCGGTACGATCGAACGTTAAGGGCAGGGGACTTTAGACATGAGCGAAGCCCTCCAGGAGCTTTCCTCCTATATCGGCGAAGCGGCCGGCGGTCTGGTGGCCGCCTCCGAGATCGCCTATGGCGAACTCACCCTGAAGACGGACGGTGCGCGCATCCTCGATCTTCTGACCTTCCTGCGCGATGACGTGCAGTGCGGTTTCGTCAATCTCATCGATGTCTGCGGTGTTGACTGGCCGGCCCGCGCCGAGCGTTTCGACGTGGTCTATCATCTGCTGTCGCCACGCCAGAACCAGCGCATCCGCGTCAAGGTTGCGACCGGCGAGGACGTTCCCGTTCCCTCGGCTTTCTCGGTCTATCCGGGTGCCGACTGGTTCGAGCGCGAAGCCTACGACATGTACGGCATTCTCTTCACCGGCCATCCGGACCTGCGCCGCATCCTCACCGACTACGGTTTCGAGGGGCATCCGCTGCGCAAGGATTTCCCGACGACCGGCTTCGTGGAAGTGCGTTATGACGACGAGGTCAAGCGCGTCGTGTATGAGCCCGTCGAGCTGAAGCAGGAATTCCGCAACTTCGACTTCCTCTCTCCCTGGGAAGGCACAGATTACGTGCTGCCGGGCGACGAGAAGGCGAAGACGAACTGATTTTGGGTCGGGCGACTCGCTAGGGCGCCGGCCTTTGGAGCAAGCGGCATGAACGAGCATAACGTTCGCAATTTCAACATCAACTTCGGCCCGCAGCACCCTGCGGCGCACGGGGTTCTCCGTCTGGTTCTGGAACTGGACGGCGAAATCGTCGAGCGCGTCGATCCGCATATCGGCCTGCTGCACCGCGGCACTGAAAAGCTGATCGAGACGAAGACCTATCTTCAGGCCGTGCCCTATTTCGACCGCCTCGATTACGTGGCGCCGATGAACCAGGAGCACGCTTTCGCGCTCGCCGTCGAAAAGCTGACGGGCACGGAAGTGCCGATCCGCGGCCAGCTGATCCGCGTGCTCTATTCGGAAATCGGCCGCATCCTGTCGCATCTGCTCAACGTCACGACCCAGGCCATGGACGTCGGCGCGCTGACGCCGCCGCTCTGGGGCTTCGAAGAGCGTGAAAAGCTGATGGTGTTCTATGAGCGCGCCTGCGGCGCGCGCATGCACTCGGCCTATATCCGTCCGGGCGGCGTGCATCAGGATCTGCCGCACGAGCTGGTGGAAGACATCGGCAAGTGGATCGATCCGTTCCTGAAGACCGTCGACGATATCGACGAGCTCCTGACCGGCAACCGCATCTTCAAGCAGCGCAACGTCGATATCGGCGTCGTGAAGCTGGAAGACTGCTGGGCCTGGGGCTTCTCCGGCGTCATGGTGCGCGGTTCGGGCGCTGCCTGGGACTTGCGCCGCTCGCAGCCCTACGAGTGCTACTCCGACCTCGACTTCGACATTCCGATCGGCAAGAACGGCGACTGCTACGACCGTTACGTCATCCGCATGATCGAGATGCGCGAATCGGCCAAGATCATGCGCCAGTGCGTCGATCGCCTGCTCGGCGACGCCAAGGTCGGTCCGGTCTCCTCGATCGACGGTAAGATGGTTCCGCCGAAGCGTGGCCAGATGAAGCGTTCGATGGAAGCGCTCATCCACCACTTCAAGCTCTACACGGAAGGCTACCACGTGCCGGCCGGCGAAGTTTACGCGGCCGTCGAGGCGCCGAAGGGCGAGTTCGGCGTCTATGTCGTGGCCGATGGCACCAACAAGCCCTATCGCTGCAAGATCCGCGCGCCGGGCTATGCGCACCTGCAGGCCATGGATTTCATCTGTCGCGGCCATCAGCTCGCCGACGTCTCGGCGATCCTTGGCTCCCTCGACATCGTGTTCGGCGAGGTTGACCGCTGATGCCGAAAGTCGTCTTCGCCGCCATCGCTCTTCTTTCTGCCACCGCTGCCCATGCGCAGGACGCGGATCAGGGCAATGATGCCAAGACGATAGGCCAGCTTGTGAGCGAAGGCTTCGAAATCAAGGCGGCGGCGCCGAATGGCAGCCGCTACGTCATCTTCATGCAGAATGACCAGTCGGCCTATGCCTGCGAATTCGTCAATACGGCGGATACGCAGTGCAGGCCGATCAACTGAGACAAGGCGTTACAGAATGTCCGTTCGTCGACTAGCCGATGACAATGTCCAGCCCGCCAGCTTCGCCTTCACCAAGGAGAACACGGCCTGGGCAAAGGCAACCATCAACAAGTATCCGAAGGGTCGTCAGCAGTCGGCCGTTATCCCGCTTCTGATGCGGGCACAGGAGCAGGACGGCTGGGTCACCAAGGCGGCGATCGAATCCATCGCCGACATGCTGGATATGGCCTATATCCGCGTGCTCGAAGTCGCGACCTTCTACACCCAGTTCCAGCTTTTGCCGATCGGCACCCGCGCCCATATCCAGGTCTGCGGCACCACGCCCTGCATGCTGCGCGGCTCGGAAGACCTGATAAACGTCT
>CBFGOD010000559.1:0-2696 GCA_965650295.1 uncultured Shinella sp.
GCCGAGAGCGGCAGCACGAGGCCTTCATGCTGCTGGACGACGATCTCGGCGCTGGCGAACATGCCGGCGCGCGCCTTGCCCGGTTCGTCGAAGCGGATGTAGACGCGACCAAGCCGGCTCTGCGGATCAAGCGTCGGCTCGACGAGGCGGATGACGCCCGAAAGCGACGCAGCGCCGCCGGCAAGCTTGACGGTCGCCTTCTGGCCGGCCGCGAGCTTGAGAACGGAGTCTTCGGACACATCGGCCTTCAGCTCGATCTCGCCGTCGCGGATGACGGTGAAGAGCGGCGAGCCGGCACCGCTGGCAATCGCACCGATCTTGGCCGTGCGGGCGGCGACGACGCCTGCGACCGGCGACTTCACGGCGGTGCGGGCAAGCTTCAGGGCGATATCGTCGATCTGGGTTTCGGCGACCTTGATGTCGGCTTCCGACACGGCGATCGCCTGTTCGGCGGAGTTGACGCGGGCGAGCGCTGCATCGGCCGTTGCCACGGCCTGATCGGCATTGGCCTGCGATTGCGAGCCGGATTTCACGAGCTTCAGCGCACGATCACGGGCGCGGATGGCCTCGTCGGCATTGGCCTTCGCTTCCACGTGCTGCGCCTTGATCTGAGCCAGCGCCGCCTTCGCCTTGGCAAGCGAGGCTTCGTTCTGGCTCTTCTGCAGAATGAGCGTGTCGTCGTTCAGGGTGGCGAGCGTTCCGTCCGCCGCGACCGTGTCACCGACATCGGCGGCGAGCGTGCGGATGGAAAGGCCGTCGACCAGCGGCACGACATAGACCTCTTCGACGGCCTGCACCGTGCCGGTCGCGATGACGCGGTCGACGATGGTGCGCGTCTCGGCGGCGCTGACGACGATCGCCGGGAGGTTCTGGGTCTGCTGCTGCGTTTCGCCGGTGGCCGTCGCCGCATCGGCAGCGAGCGCAAGACCCGGCGTTGCCGTCATGAAAGCGGCGACGGAAAAAGAGAGGACTTTCCTGTGTCCAGAAGCCATAAGCCGAACTTTCCCAAAGAGCATGACTTTATATGATCGTGATCCGGGCGTTCTTTTTGTCTTCCGGACCCTATTCCTGCCAGTATAGCGGACACGGAAAGGGCAATGTCGGCCTCTCCCAGGTTTCCCACTGTGCGGTCTATGTAATTGGCGTCCGTCAGCCTTACAAGAGGTAACGGAATGGTGCCTCATTATTTTATGCGTTTGGCTTTTCCATGGCAATGGCGACAGGACGCCGCAGTGTTTTGCCGGGGAAACGAAAACGTGCGGGGCTTGCGGCCCCGCACGTCGATGCCCTCGGGTGAGGGGATTATTTCAGTGCTTCGTCCGTGACTTCATGCGTCCAGGCGCCTTCCGGCTCCTTGGAGATAACAGGATCGGAACCGCCGGCCAGAAGCGAGGCGACGGTGCGCTTGTAGTCCGCCTCGTCGAGCGCGCCGTTGGAGCCGGCCGTCAGCTTGGCGACTTCGCCCATCATGAACTTCTGGTGCGCTTCAGTCTGTGCACCGGTCGAGTCGTTTTCCAGAACGATGCCCGCGGCTTCGTCCGGGTTCGCTTCGGCGTATTTCCAGCCCTTCATGGAGGCGCGCACGAACTTGACCATCTTCTCCTTGAAGGCCGGGTCTGCGAGCTTGTCCTGCAGAACATAGAGGCCGTCTTCCAGCGTTGCCACGCCCTGGTCCTCATATTTGAAGGTCACGAGGTCTTCCGGCTTGATGCCGGCATCGAGAACCTGGCCATATTCATTGTAGGTCATGGTCGAGATGCAGGCGGCCTGCTTCTGGATCAGCGGATCGACGTTGAAGCCCTGCTTGAGGACCGTGACACCATCCGGACCGCCTTCGGTCGGGATCTTCAGGTGGCTCATCCAGGACAGGAACGGATATTCGTTGCCGAAGAACCAGACGCCGAGCGTCTTGCCCTTGAAATCCTCAGGACCCTTGACGCCGGATTCCTTCAGACAGGTCAGCATCATGCCCGAAGACTTGAACGGCTGGGCGATATTGACGAGCGCAACACCCTTTTCGCGGGTGGCAAGCGCTGATGGCATCCAGTCGACGATGACGTCGGCGCCGCCGCCGGCGATCACTTGTGCCGGTGCGATATCCGGGCCGCCCGGCTTGATGTCGACGTCGAGGCCTTCTTCCTCATAGTAGCCCTTGTCCTTCGCGACATAATAGCCGGCGAACTGGGCCTGGGTGACCCATTTCAGCTGGAGCGTCACCTTGTCGGCGGCCTCCGCCTGGAATGCAGCAAGCGAGAAGGCGCTTGCGAGAAGCATCGAAGCAATCGTCTTTTTCATGTCAGTTCCCTCTTTCTTCTTTGTTTTACGCCTGTCCACCACGGACAGACGGATGCCAGAACGTGACGATCCGCTCGATGAGCGCGACCGCCCCATAGAAGGCGGAACCAGCCACCGCGGCAACCGCGATTTCGGCCCAGACCATATCGACATTCATGCGGCCCACTTCCGTGGAAATCCGGAAGCCCATGCCGACGATGGGGGTTCCGAAGAACTCGGCGACGATCGCGCCGATCAGCGCCAGCGTCGAGTTGATCTTGAGAGCGTTGAAGATGAAGGGCCAAGCGGCGGGAAGGCGCAGCTTGACGAGCGTCTGGAACCAGTCGGCGGCATAGGTGCGCATCAGGTCGCGCTCCATGTGGCTGGTTGCGGCAAGGCCGGAGACCGTGTTCACCAGCATC
>CBFGOD010000560.1:0-2684 GCA_965650295.1 uncultured Shinella sp.
AGGCCCCCGTCGTCGTCTTCGACGATGCCGATCTCGAAGCCGTCGTCGCCGGCATTCGCGCCTTCGGCTATTACAATGCCGGCCAGGACTGCACCGCCGCCTGCCGCATCTATGCGCAGGACGGCATCTACGAAAAGCTCGTCGCCGACCTCTCGGCCGCCGTCTCCACCATCAAGTACAACGATCCCGACGACACGCTGAACGAGATCGGCCCGCTGATCTCCAAGCGCCAACGCGACCGTGTCGCGAGCTTCGTCGAGCGCGCGGCGGAAGTGAAGCATATCGAGATCACCGCTGGTGGCCGCACCGGCAGCGACGAGGGTTACTTCTTCCAGCCGACGGTGGTGGCCGGTGCCACACAGGACGACGAGATCGTGCGCCGCGAAGTCTTCGGTCCCGTCGTCTCCGTCACACGCTTCTCCGAGGCCGAGCAGGCGATCAGCTGGGCCAATGACAGCGACTACGGCCTCGCCTCCTCCGTCTGGACGAAGGATATCGGCAAAGCGATGAAGGCGGCGTCCCGCCTGCAATATGGCTGCACCTGGATCAACACGCATTTCATGCTCACCACCGAAATGCCGCATGGCGGTGTCAAACAATCGGGCTATGGCAAGGACATGTCGATCTATGCGCTCGAGGATTACACCGCTGTGCGTCACGTCATGATCAATCACGGCTGATCCTCCCGCCGCCAGAGCCACTCCGGCAAAATGCGCAGCGGTTTTGCGTTCGCAACGGCACCGGAGGATCGAGCGCGGCTACCTTCCGGGACGTTCTCCACGTCCCGGAACTTTTTTGCCTTTCACGCGTCTTGTCTGCGATTACATCGGAGGCATCGCCATGCTGAAATGGGCACTGATTTTTCTCGTTATTTCGCTGATCACCGGCTTCCTCGGCTTCTCCGGCGTTTCCGCCGCCACGGCCACCATCTCCAAGGTGCTTTTCGCGATCGCACTCATCATCTTCCTGATTTTCCTGGTGCTTGCATTGACCGCGGGCAGCCTCGTCTTCTGAGTGCATTTCGTCCACCGCCGCTGTTGCACCCACGCAACAGTGGCGAAATCATGACTTATTTAGTCATATAATTTGTTGCAGCGCGCGGAATCCTGATAAAAACGGTCATCTTATAGATCGTCCATCAGAAAGTGACCCGCATGCCAAACCGCACCCGCACGCTGCTCCGCCTGGCGCTCGCCGGAACCTCCCTCCTGACGCTCGCCACCATGGCCTCTGCCCAGGATCAGGCGACCGCCGACAACGGCGCGACCGTTCTCGAAGAGGTCGTCGTCAACGGCGGCAGCGGCGGCGTCATCAACGCGGATGGCTATGTGGGCAAAAGCAGCGCGACGGGTGCCAAGACGGACACGCCGTTCGTCCAGATACCCCAGTCGATCTCCTCGGTCACCAAGGACCAGCTGGAAGACCGCAATCCGCAGAACCTGCTCGATGCAATCGCCTATACGCCGGGCACGCGCGTCGGTGGCTACGGCTTCGACCCGCGCTTCGACTCGTTCACCGTGCGCGGCTTCGACGTGACCTACAACGTCTTCCGGGATAACCTGCGCCAAACGGGCGCCGGCTCGTCGCTGTTCAAAACCGAGCCCTACGGTCTCGAAGGGGTGTCGATCCTGCGCGGCCCCGCCTCTGCGCTTTACGGGCCTTCCAGCGCGGGCGGCCTCTTCAACCTGATCACCAAGCGCCCGACGGAAGAGGCGCTTCGCGAAGTGGAGATCCAGTATGGCAGCCATGATCGCTATCAGGGCCAGTTCGACTTCTCCGGCCCTGTCAATGAAGAGGATCCGTTCTATTACCGCCTGACGGGTCTGCTGCGCAATTCCGACACCGAACAGGTCGGCGTCCCCGACGACCGCGCCTATATCGCACCGGCCTTCACCTGGAAGCCGGACGAAGACACGAAGCTGACCATCCTCGGTGAATATTCCCGCACCAAGACTGGCGGTACGGCGGCCTACTACTTCGATGGCACCGAGGTCAGCGACTTCTTCGCCGGCAACCCCGCCTTCAACGATTCCGTCCAGAACCAGGGCCGCATCGGCTACGAATTCGAACATCGTCTGAACGATACGTTCGTCTTCCGCCAGAACGCCCGCGCTTCGTGGCTGAATGTCGATGCCGACTGGGCTTTCGCCTATCAGCCGAATGCAACCGATCCGACCTTGCTCGACAGCAGCGCCGGCAGTTTTGAAGAGTGGCTGAATACTTATACGATTGACAACCAGCTCGAAGCCAAGTTCGACACCGGCGCACTGGAACATACGGCGATCGTCGGCCTCGATTTCACCAAGCTCTACTGGAAATCGCTCAACGGTTATGGCTCCACGCCGCCGCTCGACACGAAGAACCCGACGGTGGGTCGTCCCACCGATCCGATCGATTTCCAGACGAAAACAGTACAAGACCAATTCATTACCGGCCTCTACCTGCAGGACCAGATCCGCTACGACGCCCTCACCCTCACGCTCGGCGGCCGCTACGACTGGGCTATGACGGACACCGACAACACGGATCTCGCATCCGGTGCCGTGGCGGCAATCAACCAGAAGGACCGCGCCTTTACCTGGCGTGCGGGCGTGACCTACGAAACGCCCTGGGGTATTACGCCCTATGCCACCTACTCGACTGCGTTCTCTCCCAATGCAGGCGTCAACCTCGCCACCGGCAAC
>CBFGOD010000561.1:0-2676 GCA_965650295.1 uncultured Shinella sp.
AAGGGCGACATCACCCGTCCGGACTACGTCATGTACACCTGGAAGAAGGGTGAAGACGGCAAGTACAGCTATTTCGAAAACGAGTAATCGCTTTCATGGAACGGGCGGCGCATGCACGCCGCCCGACCAGACCTGCTTTAAGCCCGGCCTTCGTGCCGGGCTTTTCTTTGGGCACCGACGCCGTTTGCCCACTTGCACCGCGCAGCCGCATCGTGGAACGTATCGGCGGGCCTTTGATATCTCACATATTGCGAAAGCCGATTGCATGAATGCCCATGTGGAACGAGAAATCGTTGGTCGCGAGCAGGGCCGGCCGCAGCGCGCGCGGGGCGATGGCCGGCTCGTCGCAAAGGCGTCGGCCGGCGCCACGCGGCTTGATGTGTTCTATCAGGAGGGCTGCGCAAAAATCCGGCTGCCGCAGAGCTTCGATGGGGCGATGGAGGCGGTTCTGATCAATACGGCGGGTGGTTTAACGGGCGGCGACCGCATCGACTGGGCCTTCAAGGCCGGTGACGGCACGCGGCTGACCGCCACCACGCAGGCCTGCGAGCGGATCTACAAGGCGCTGGCGGATACCGCGACCGTTGAAACCCGCATCGATGTCGGCGCGGGCGCCCGGGTGGATTGGCTGCCGCAGGAGACCATTCTCTTCGACCGTTCCTCGTTGACGCGTCGTCTCGAGGTGGATCTTGCCGCCGATGCCACTTTCCTCGCCGTCGAGGCCGTTCTGCTCGGCCGAAAGATGATGGGCGAGCAGGTGGAGACAGGTTTCTTCCGGGACCGTTGGCGCATCCGTCGTGATGGAAGGCTCATTCATGCGGAGGAGGCAAGGCTTGCCGGCGATATCGCGACGCTTGCGGATAAACAGGCGGTGCTGGCCGGTGCGCGCGCCTTCGCCACCGTGCTGTTTTGCGGCCGGGATGCCGAAGCGCATCTGGCACCAATGCGCCGCCTCGTCGCAGACACCCAAAGCGGTGTCAGTCATTGGCAGGACAAGCTTGTCGCGCGCGTGACGGCGCCTGATGGCTTTGCGCTCAGAAAAAAGCTCATTCCGCTCATTTCGCACTTGCGTAATGGCGCTGGGGTGCCGAAAGTCTGGACACTCTGAGGCACGTTACCGGCGCCGCCGGGAAGCCTCCTGTCTTGCGTATCTCGCGCACGCAAGACCGCGGTTTGGAGTGGCGCGAGACAAATCAAGCGATGGGCCGTTCATGAACCTCACTCCCCGCGAAAAGGACAAGCTTTTGATCGCCATGGCGGCCATTGTCGCGCGCCGGCGCCTCGAGCGCGGCGTGAAGCTCAACCATCCGGAAGCGATCGCGCTCATCAGCGATTTCGTCGTCGAGGGTGCGCGCGACGGCCGTCCCGTTGCCGAGCTCATGGAGGCAGGCGCCCATGTGCTGACGCGTGATCAGGTGATGGACGGCATCGCGGAGATGATCCACGACATCCAGGTCGAAGCGACGTTTCCCGACGGCACGAAGCTTGTGACCGTGCACGAACCCATCCGGTAAAACCATGCTCGAGCTCAGACCCAACTGTGAATGCTGTGATCGCGACCTGCCCCCGGAAAGCCGGGACGCCGTCATCTGCACCTTCGAATGCACATTCTGCGCCAATTGCGCGGCGGGCGTCTTGAACGGCATCTGCCCCAACTGCGGCGGTGAATTCGTACCCCGCCCGGTGCGACCCGCCGCCATGCTCGCCAAATATCCGGCATCAACCAAGCGGGTCCTGAAAGCCGAAGGCTGCGGGCCGGTCAAAGCTGCGTGAGGAGAGATCATGATTCCCGGTGAAATCATCGCCGCAGCCGGCGATATCGAACTCAATGCGGGCCTGCCCGTCACCACGCTCGACGTGTCCAACACCGGTGACCGGCCGGTGCAGGTCGGCAGCCATTATCATTTCTTCGAAACCAATCCGGGCCTTGCCTTCGACCGCGAGAAGACCCGGGGGCTGCGCCTCGACATTCCTGCCGGTACGGCAGTGCGTTTCGAGCCGGGGCAAACCCGTACCGTCCGCCTCGTGCCCTTTGCCGGCAAGCGCGAGATCTATGGTTTCCGCCAGGACGTGATGGGAAAGCTCTGAGATGACCTTGCGAAACGCCTTCTATCTCGCTGCTGCCTCGCTTCTCTTTTCTGCCACCGTTTCCATGGCGCAAGAGCCTGATATCGATTGCGAAAATGCCCAGACGCAGATGGAGATGAACGTCTGTGCCGATCGAGACTACCAGAAAGCCGACGACGCACTGAACGCTGCCTACAAGAAGGCGCTTGCCGCCGCGCACGAGACGGATGAAAGCCTCAAGGACATGGGCGAGAACTATGTCGGTGCGGTCGATGCATTGAAACGCGCGCAGCGCGCCTGGATCGGCTATCGCGACGGCCAGTGCGAGCTTGCCGGCTTCGGCGCGCGCGGCGGCTCCATGGAGCCCATGCTGGTTTCCGGCTGCCTTGCGGACCTCACGACCAAGCGGACGGCCGAGCTGAAAGACTTCTACGAGCAGGAAAACTGAGGAAACAGTCGTGTCGCGCAGGATCGCCATCGTCGGGAACGGTGCCATCCCTGAAGGGCTGGCGGAGGTGATCGACAATTCGGACCTCGTGGTCCGTTTCAACGGCTGCCGCTCGGCCGGGCGGGGCGGCTGGAAGACGGATGTCGTCGCGGCCTGCAACA
>CBFGOD010000562.1:0-2674 GCA_965650295.1 uncultured Shinella sp.
AAGAACCTGCTGTCCGATCTCGATCTGCTCGGCTGCCGCATCGGCGTGGAATACGACACGCATGGCCTGACTGGCCGCAATGCCCGCCTGCTCGACAACCAGCTCCAAAGTTTCGGCCAACTCGTCGATGCCTCCGCGATCGTCAGCCGCCTGCGCCTGATCAAGAGCCCGGCCGAGATCGCCTATGTCGAGCGCGCCGCTGCCCTTTCGGACGAGGCGCTGGACGCGGCCTTGCCGCTCATCAAGGCCGGCGGCGACGAAGCGGAAATCCTCGCTGCCTTGCAGAATGCCGTCCTCGCAGGCGGTGGCGATTATGCCGCCAACGAATTCGTCATCGGCTCTGGCGATGACGCGTTGCTCGTGCGCTCGAAATCCGGCCGCCGCCGGCTGGAGGCGCAGGACCAACTCAGCCTGCAATGGACGGGCGTCAGCGCGCGCTACCATGCGCCGATGATGCGCACCGCCGTGATCGGCACGCCGACCGCCCGCCACCGCGAACTCTATAGCGCCTGCCGCGAGACCATCCAGGCGATGGAAATGGTGCTGCGCCCGGGTAATACGTTCGGCACGGTCTTCGAGACCCACGCCCGCATCCTCGACGAGCGGGGCCTCGCCCGCCACCGCCTGAACTCCTGCGGCTATTCCGTAGGCGCGCGCTTTGCCCCCTCCTGGATGGAGCACCAGATGTTCCTTGCCGGCAATCCGCAGGAAATCGAGCCGAACATGTCGGTCTTCGTGCACACGATCCTGCTCGATTCCGACAGCGGGACCGCCATGACGCTCGGCCAGACCTATCTCACCACGACGGACACGCCCAAACCGCTTTCCCGTTATGGTCTGGATTTCATCGAGGTATGATCGCTCACCAGATCCTGTAATTGACAGGACTTTGAGGGCCACCCATAAATCGTTGCGGGGAACGGGCGCGGCAAAGCGCTGCGAAGGACACGGACGATAATGACGCACGAGCTGATGAAGCGGCTGGCAGTGATCGGCCTCATCGCGATCCTTTCCGGCTGCAACAGCACGGATGCGCTGACGCCGCAGGTCGATGTCGGCGGAGGCCTGAATTCGTCGCCCGTCACCCAGCGCGACCTCGACCAGATGAGCGCCCAGACCACGCCCGTCACCACCACCACGCAGCAGACCGCCTTCACCACACCGGCCGAAACCGGCACGACGAGCGGCCGGGACACGGCCGGCACGCTGCAAGGGCAAGCGGATGCGCTGGCGCGCAACAACACCGGCAACCAGACTGCGTCCGACACCGCACTTGCCCGCGAGACAGCCGAACGTTCGCTGGCGGCCGAAACGTCCGGCGGTGCGGAAGAAGTCGCTGTCGCGACTCCTGCAAAATCCGCGGAGACGATCCGCTTCCTGCCGATCATCGGCGCGCCGGTCGAAGCCGTGACGCCGCTCTCAAAAAGGCTGGGCGCGGAAGCCCGCTCCAACGGCCTGACCATCCGCAGCGCCTCGGACAATTCCAGCAAATACATCCTGAAGGGTTATTTCTCGGCGATGAACGACAATGGCGGGACGACCGTCGTCTATGTCTGGGACGTGCTCGACGGCAGCGGCGCGCGGCTGCATCGCATTCAGGGCCAGGAAACCGTGTCCGGCACGGCGTCCGATCCCTGGTCGGCGGTGCCCGCCCGCACGATGGAAGGCATCGCGCAGAAGACCATTCGCGAGTATCTCGACTGGCGCGGTTCGGTGCCGGGTTAAGAGCATCGAAACGGTAAATCACAGCGAAATGCGAAGATTCGCCTGGTGATACGGGCAAGCCCCTTGCATTCGAGGGGCTTGCCCCTTAAACGCCCCCCCATCAGCAGAATAACAGGCGGACCATAGATGAAGGTTTTCGCGGGCAATTCGAACCGGCTTCTGGCCGAAGCGATCTGCAATTATCTGAATGTTCCGCTCGGCCGTGCCACGGTTCGACGCTTCGCAGACCAGGAGATCTTCGTTGAAATCCAGGAGAACGTGCGCGGCGAGGACGTTTTCGTCGTCCAGTCGACCTCGTTCCCGACGAACGACCACCTGATGGAAATGCTGATCATGATCGATGCCATGCGCCGCTCTTCGGCGCGCCGCATCACGGCCGTGATCCCCTATTTCGGTTATGCCCGCCAGGACCGCAAACCCGGCCCGCGCACACCGATTTCCGCCAAGCTCGTCGCCAACCTGATCACCGAAGCCGGTGCCGACCGCGTGATGACGCTGGACCTGCATGCCGGCCAGATCCAGGGCTTCTTCGATATCCCGACCGACAACCTCTACGCTGTGCCGATCCTGGCGCGTGACGTGAAGGAAAACTACAATCTCGAAAACGTCATGGTCGTCTCCCCGGACGTCGGCGGCGTGGTGCGTGCCCGTGCACTCGCCAAGCGGCTCGATTGCCAGCTGGCGATCGTCGACAAGCGCCGTGAGCGCGCCGGCGAATCCGAGGTCATGAACGTCATCGGTGACGTCACCGGCAAGGACTGTCTGCTGATCGACGATATCGTCGATTCCGGCGGCACGCTCTGCAACGCGGCCGAGGCGCTTCTGAACAAGGGCGCGACCAGCGTCACCGCCTATATCACGCATGGCGTGCTCTCCGGTGGTGCTGTCGCCCGCGTCACATCGTCGAAGCTCAAGGAACTCGTGATCACCGACTCGATCCAGCCGACCA